>JAYSVQ010000535.1:0-3144 GCA_043718485.1 Bacteroidota bacterium | reverse complement strand
CCAGAAGCGCAGTAAATTCAATTCAGGGTTTTACCGCTATTCGTACTTTATTACCTCTTGATTTTGATCAGCGACACCGCTTCACAGCTAACTTTGATTATCGTTTTTCAGGTGAAAATTCAAAAGGGCCCGGAATTAGAATCAGTAAAAAAGAAGACGCAAAAACGTATTATCCTTTATCAAATATGGGCTTGAACGGAACCTTCTACTTCAATTCCGGAAATCCCTATTCAGTAAATGCGTTGCCCAATGCGGCTGATGTTATGGGCGGTATAAACTCAAGCATTCAACTTGCGGGTACGCCAAACGGCTCACGCCTGCCCAATCAATTCAGATTTGATATGAAGGTCGACAAAGACTTTATGTTGGGCGGCGGGGTAAAAAAGGATAAAGAAGGAAATCAAGTTAAGGACAGTTTTGGAGTTGGGGTTAAAAAACGGGAATACGCCTTCAATGTGTATGTGCTTATGCTAAATGCATTGAACACGCGAAATATTATTAACGTTTATAAAACTTCAGGTCAGCCCGATACCGATGGCTACCTTTCAACAGGAGTAGGCCAGCAAGTAATTGCAGGGCAAATCGACCCGGTTACATTCCAATATTTGTATTCGCTTAAAGCAAGTAACCCGGGCAATTATGGCGCTCCCCGTCGCATTCAACTGGGCATACAATTTTCATTTTGATTAAAATTAAAGTTTGTTTAATATGAAATCCATGAAAACTAAAAAGTACACAGGCCTTGCGATTCTTTTGTTTGCCATGTTTCAATCCGGATTCGGAAAAGAAAACATCGGTCAAACCTGGAAAAAGAATCAGGGATTCAGAACCTCTGCAGGTTGTGCCCCTGCAACTGCCAAGGTAGAACTTGACGTGAATAACATTCGCGCCCTTATTCATAACGGAGGTGACATGTGGTGGGACCTTGTCGGTGCCCCTCGTTACGAGGTGCCTAAAGTTGAAGATGCAGCTTCAAAGCGATACTCCTCTTTTGCCGGTTCTCTTTGGATTGGCGGCGTAGATGATGGAGGTCAGTTAAGGGTTGCTGCACAAACCTATCGCCAAAGTGGAAATGACTTTTGGCCGGGACCCCTCACTCAAGGAGGCGCAAGCATTGATGAAGCCACATGCTTGAGATGGGATAAACACTACAAAATTGAAAAGACAGAAATTGATGCCTTTAGAGCGGCTTATAATGATTACTTAACCAATGCCGTTCCTGTGGATATGGACCTATTTCCAAACGTGAACGCTTGGCCAGCTGTCGGTCAAAGTTCGGAGGGGCAGGTATACATGGCGCCTTTCGTTGATGTGGATGGAGACCCATTTAGTTACAATCCATCTGGTGGTGACTTTCCTGAAATTAACGGAGACCAAGCGATTTGGTGGGTAATAAACGATAAAGGAAACCTGCACACCGAAACTGGAGGAGAGCCTATTGGTCTTGAAATAAAAATGTTGGCTTTTGCATTTGCAACCACAAACGCTGTGAATGACATGACATTTTATAAGTACACGGTGACCAACAAGTCCTCACTCACGTTAAATGATACCTATATGGGTCAGTGGGTTGACGCTGACGTTGGAAATGCCTTCGATGACTACGTAGGTTGCGATACAACCAGAGGTTTAGGCTTTTGCTACAATGGAGATGCCAACGACGACGGCGCATCAGGGTACGGTTTAAATCCCCCGGCCTTGGGTGTTGATTTTTTTCAAGGTCCTGTAGCTGACCCGAACGATGGCGTTGATAACGACAAAGATGGCTTGATCGATGAATTCGGTGAGCTTATCGGAATGTCAAAATTTGTGTATTACGAAAACGACTTTTCACTGCGTGGAAATCCTGAAGTAGCCACCCATTTTTACGGTTACCTGCGGGGCTTTTGGAAAGATGGTTCTCAAATGGTGGCTAATAATAAAAATGGATATAAGGCAACCGCCGCTGGCCCACTAACCAATTATATGTATCCGGGTGATGCCGGTTGGTGTGGAGGGGTTGCTACAGGTTGGAGCGAGGTTTCTTCTCTTAACCAGCCCTATGACAGAAGATTTTTGCAATCTGCTGGTCCATTTACCCTCACCCAAGATGCGGTAAATGAAATTATTGTAGGCGTGCTTTGGGCAAGAGGTTATTACAACGATAATAAAGGCTCAATTTGTGAATTGGTAAAGGCTGACGACATCGCCCAAGCTTTATTCGATGCTGAATTTAAATTATTGGCTGGACCAGATGCACCAGAAGTTGAAATTGCAGAGTATGATCAAGAGCTAATTATTACCTGGGGATATTCAGAAAATTCAAAAGGCGTGCGCAACAATTACAACGAAAGCTATGCTCAGGCCGACCCGGTTTTAGTGGCCCTTGGTGAACCGGATTCAGTATTTGAATTTCAAGGCTATATCGTTTACCAGTTGAAAGACAATACCGTTTCGGCGAGCCAATTGTTTGATGGTGATCAAGCCAGATTAGTCGCTCAATGTGACTTAAAAGACGGAATTTCTACCATAATTAACCGAACAACGCAAATATTGCCACCCCTTCCAGACCCGATTATTGTAGATCAAGTTATGGTTCAGGGAGCAGACAAAGGCTTATTTTATTCTGTAAAAGTAACGGAAGACCTTTTTGCCACAGGTACAGACAAACGGTTACGGAATTATACCAATTATTACTTTGCTGTTGTTTCTTATGCCTATAATTCAAAATCGGCTGACGGCAGAAGTTTTGTTCCCGGAAACGGTTACTTCAGAAACCTGCCCTGCACACCGCACAAAATTGATTTTGAAAAATATGGGACAACAATCGCCTCAGCTTATGGCGATGGTATTCCACTTTCTCAAATCGCAGGTTTTGGAAATGGAGGAAAATTCGTTGATATAACCGATGAAAATGAAGCTGAAATTTTAAGCAATAATTTCACCAACACCCTCAAATTTGAGTCGGGTGCTGCGCCCGTTAGCGTTAAAGTGGTAAACCCAAAAGAGGTAAAGGCCAGTGAATATAAATTAGATGTCGTTTCAAAGCTTTTCGCAAATGAGCATGATACTATTGATTCTAATCCTTTGAGTTTATTAGTCGATTCAACTTTTGCAGAATGGGTTCTTTACGAAAAACAAGGTGGAATTTGGACGGAAATATTC
>JAYSVQ010000534.1:0-3154 GCA_043718485.1 Bacteroidota bacterium | reverse complement strand
AAAGCTTGAGGATTATAAGTTTATCGTGCTCAATGGAATCAACGATATTTCATCGGGCATGGCAGAACAGTTGCTTCATTTTCTGAATGAAGGGAAATCACTGCTTTTTATTCCCGGTGCCAATCTTCAACGTGAGAATATAAATCGTTTTCTTGCTGCAGCTCATGTTGGTACTTTGGGTGAAGTGCTTACGAGTTCAAATGGACTGCCTGCTTCTTTGCCTGACTTGCAACATCCTGTTTTTTCTGAGGTGTACAAGAAGAACAAAAAGAATGCACAGTTTGATCCACCCCTGATGTATCGCTATTATAAATTGCAAATCGACAACAGTGTTTTGCAAAACCCTATTATCTCACTTGCCAATCAAGACCCCTTTTTATTGGAAAGCCGTTCCGGCAATGGGGTTGTTTTTACCTTTCCTTTTCCGATTGCAGATGCATGGACCGACTTTCATTTTAAGTCGCTCTTTCCGCCGCTGATGTTGCGTCTGTCTATGCTCATGAACCAAACGCACAATGTGCAACAGAATCAAGAATTGGGTAACTTTTATCCCAAACGTGTGAAGACCGGAGACAAGGAATTAATACACCTGCGCAACCGTGAGGGACAGGAATTGATTCCTGAACAGTACGCCTCAGGCGGCTTTATCGACCTTAACTTCAATGCGCTTGATGACTTAAAAGAAGGTGGATTTGATCTCGTGCAAAAAGACAAATTACTCGAGAAAATCTCATTTAATATTCCCGACGTTGAGAGTCAACTCAAAGCCGCAAACAAACAAATGCTTGAGGAATGGCTAAGCAAGGTAAACCTGCCAAATGTGAAAGTCTCTTCTATCGATACAGCAAACCTTGCGCAGCAACTGCGTGCCCAGGTTGAGGGCCTTCCGCTTTGGAAATACTTTCTAATAGCCGCCATTCTCTTCTTTCTTTTTGAAGTGGTGTTGCTCAGAATAAAAGAATAACCAAAACACCAAGTAAGGCGTCTCCGGGCCCTGAGGTACTCGAAGGGCTTCGTTTATTATCCGTTTGAATGAAGGGCTACCGTGTTTCCCTCTGAATCACTAAAGAAGGCCATGTGTCCGACGTTTTCATCAATTAAGGTTTTTGGCATAAATACTTTTCCGCCTGCTTTTTCGATGCGATTCAGCACCAAATTCAAATCAGGGTTGGCGTTCAAATAGATAATAGAACCAGTTGCACTGGGCTTATGCATTTCGCCCTGTACCAATGCTCCCCCTACTTTTCCATTCATAGGATCGTAAGGAAACATAGCCATTTTCATTTCCATCATTTCAGATTGCTCCATCTTTACCTCAAAAATAGTTTCGTAAAACTTGGTTGCTCTGGAAATGTCACTTACCGCGATTTCAAACCAATTGAGTGCATTGGTTTCTTTACTCATTTTTTGACTCATGTTTTTGGATGTTTAATGTTGCCAAATAAGCGAAATGTTGGTGAGAATACAGAGGGGATTTTGGGAAACTTAAGGCTTAAGACTTGGTTTAGGTTTTGTTAGTCCAGAATAATAGTGGGCTTAGCCAAACCTTGAATCAGGGTAGGGAACCAGGGAATTACGTTTTTAATAAAAAATCGGTATTTAGCTTGAATAGAGGCTTAGGTGATATAATACGGGATTGAATGCTAAATAGCAAGCCATTCGTCGAAAAAGGAAACGACCTGATTAATTCATGCCTAAAATTTATTTATCCTAAAATCAATTAAATAATTATATTGCTTTAATGATTCGAGGAGCCAAGCCATACTGGATTATCATTCTATTATGGATGCCTAACTTCCTTGGTGCTCAGCTCAATGCTAATTTTTCGTCAAATGTTGTAAGTGGATGTAGTCCGCTGGTTGTGAGTTTTACCGATTTATCAACCGGCCCGGTGAGTGGTTGGTTCTGGAATTTCGGCAATGGAAATACCTCTGTGCTTCCTAATCCCTCAGCCACCTATGTTTCCCCTGGGTTTTATACTGTAACCCTTACGGTTTCAAATTTGGGTTTGACCCATACCCGCACGGTAACGAATTATATTCATATTTTCACGAATCCCACCCCTGCATTAACCGCCTTAGCCCCTACAACGGGCTGTAATCCCTTTCCGGTTCAATTTCAAGATAACTCAACAGCGGGAAGTGGTGCCATTAATCAGTGGCTTTGGGATTTTAATACAGGGGTGACCTCAACGGTTCAGAATCCGACTCACGTTTTTCAAAATGCAGGGGTTTATTCCATAACCTTAATTGTGCGAGATGTAAATACTTGCCAAGCTGCCGTAACGATTCCTCAAGTAGTAAACATTCTGCAAACACCTTCAGCGCAGTTTACGGGCAGTCCATTGGGGGCATGTATTCCCCCGCACACCGTAAATTTTAACAGTAACGCAAGTACAGGGCCCGGGCCTATGAGTTATTTTTGGGATTTTGGGGATGGTACAACGGGAAATACACCCAATCCACCGCATATATATTCTGCGATTGGCAATTATACCGTGGGATTGCAGGTTACCGCAAGCAATGGCTGTGAAGATACCCTTGTGTATCCCAATTATGTGAGCCTCTCCAACATTGTTCCAGGTTTTATAATCGATTCTGTCGAGTGTATTGGTGAGAATATAGGCATTTTAAATACAACCAATTGGGGAAGCGCAAACTTTAATTGGAATTTTGGGGATGGTACCTTTTCAAGTGCGGTTAATCCCATAAAAAGTTATGCAACACCCGGCACTTACAATATTACATTAACGGTTACAGGGCCAGCCTCTTGCCCGGGAAATTTTGTGCTTGTGCGGCCGATTACGATT
The DNA here is from genome assembly GCA_043718485.1 of Bacteroidota bacterium. GTDB lineage: Bacteria > Bacteroidota > Bacteroidia > J057 > JADKCL01 > JAYSVQ01. The sequence goes on along the minus strand of JAYSVQ010000534.1, from coordinate 345 downwards.
GTTCCCCGGCCGGTAGTCAGTTTTACCGTTCCGAATCCATTAGGGTGTACTTTACCCCATGTGGTGCAGTTTACAAACACCACGCCCAATACGTTAAGTTGCTTTTGGGAGTTTGGAGATGGTACGACCTCGACAGCTTTAAATCCGATTCACACCTACACGTATGAAGATAGTTTTACGGTAAAGTTAACAGTAATGAATACAGATTCTTGTACCATTGAATTGATTGTAACTGATTATATTATTGTTATGTCAACCCATATTCGTAACCATTTAATTGAGTCCGAGGGTTGTATTCCACTGACTGTTAACTTTTGGGCAACTTATTTCTCTATTACGCCCATT
>JAYSVQ010000533.1:0-9574 GCA_043718485.1 Bacteroidota bacterium | reverse complement strand
TACCGTATCCAGATTCGCACCTCCGGCTACCAACTTTATATTCAGAGAAACATTTGCAATTAAATTGACTTCGGTTCCAAAATTTTCAAAGCCGAGATAAGTGCAAACCAACTGGATTTTTCCTGCCGGAAGGGTAAGACTGAAAAACCCAAAGTCGTTTGTCAATGCCCCTACTTTTAATTCGGGCGAAAAGATTTTTGCACCCATTAATTTCTCTCCGCTACTCTCATCTTCTACATAACCCGAAATCGTAAATTTTTGCTGCGCGAGCATGCTTGAGCCGGCCCACAAAAAGATAAAAAAGGAAAAGTACCGAATGCTCGTTCTCATTTTTAAAAATCAACCCAAATTTAGGCGGATGTTGGTAATGAATAGGGGTGAATTTTTTACCTTTTCAATTCAGAAAAACATAAAATGCAGCAGTTTTACCCTTTTTCAGCATCTTTTCTTACTTTTCGGAAAATCTGGCATGACAGACAGCATTCATTCTGAAAAAGCACCCGAACCGGTTGGTCATTACCCACATGCAAAAAGGGTTGGAAATTTGCTTTTTCTATCGGGAATTGGTCCGCGCGAGCGTGGAAACCAAAACATTCCCGGCGTTGAACTGGATGAAAATGGAGCCATCCTTTCTTATGATATTGAGAAGCAGTGCCACAGCGTTTTCAAAAATGTTAAGTCGGTGTTGGAAGAAGCCGGCTCTTCCTGGGAAAAAATTGTGGATGTTACCGTTTACCTCACCAACATGAAGGATGATTTTCAAACCTATAATCGGCTTTGGGCTGCCTATTTCGCCGAAAATCCACCTTGCCGAACCACGCTTGAAATTAATTGCCTACCGACACCCATTGCAATTGAGTTAAAAGTAATGGCAACTCTTGATTAATTTTAGCTTTAAATCTACATTTCAATATTCGCTTACAATTGTAATTCTATCAAATGGAAACCACCACAGAAACTGAGCTTTATTTAATTGCGCTAATTCCGCACACTGAACTCGAGCAGGAAATCAGGTCGATGAAAGAGTACATGCGCGATCATTTCTACACTACGCATGCATTGAAATCGCCATCGCATATTACGTTGAAAATGCCCTTCAAATTTGAAAGAGAAGGAGAAGAAAAAGTGATGCAAGCCCTTTCTGAATTTGCAGAAATGCAATCTTCTTTTAGGGTAGAATTAAACGGCTTTGGATGTTTTTCCCCGCGTGTTATTTTTTTAAACATAGTCGACCATCAGCCTATTCTGAATTTACACGACAATTTGAATAAAAGCCTGGAAGCTTCCCTGCAATTGGGGAGAGGTGATAATCAACCGCAATTTCATCCGCATTTAACGATTGCAACCAAAGACCTTGAAAGAAGGGATTTTTACGATGCTTGGCCCGAATTTCAAAATCAAAAATTTGAAGCCAATTTCACTGTAGGCAGTATTTTTCTGTTGAAACACAATGGAAGAAATTGGGATACATTGAAGGAATTTCCTTTTGGGAATTAGCCTTTTTCAAACTTCACTTTTTTAAAAAGGATTGGCTAAATCTGTGCGATTCAAGAAGGCCGTGTCTGTAAATGTTTTGAGAAAAGCGACCAAATCGGATTTTTGAGTTGCAGACAATTGCAAACCGTTTGTGTGGGGTGGCTTAATTATTAAGGGGTCAATGGTTTGACTTTGTTGAATTCCGGAACTATAAAAATCAACCACCTCTTCAAGGGTAGCAAACCTTCCATCATGCATAAAGGGTGCAGATACTTCAATATTTCTCAGGCTTGGGGTTTTGAATTTACCCAAATCCGAATTTTGATTTGTCACTAAAAAACGCCCCGCTTCATCTCCGGGAAAAGTGGAATTCAACCCGTTGTTGTGAAAGAGGTTGTCTGCCATTAAGGGTAGTGTATGACAATGAAAACAATCTCCGACTTCTGTAAAGAAGATTTGATAGCCATTAAATTCAGATTGGGTGAAACCCGCTTGCGGGTAATGCGCCAAGTACATATCAAAACGTGAATTTGCCGATACAAAGGTTCGCTCAAATTGGGCGATGGCTTTTGCTGCCAGCAAGCGTGTGGGGGTTTCGGTGCCAAAAGCCTCATAAAATAATCGCGGATACACGGCACTGCGGGCTAATTTCATTTCCGCATTTTCCCATGTTTCGTGCATTTCAATGGGATTGGTAACCGGCTTTTGGGCTTGGGCCTCAAGGCCGATTTCACGTCCGTTCCAGAAAAAATCTATTCCCCAACCCGGATTCACGATATGGGGTGCATTCATATTCCCGGCTATTGAATCTATGCCGAGCGAAAAACGCCGAGGGTCTGCAAATGCATTTGCTTGTTTATGGCAACTTGAACACGATTGGGTGCTATCACCCGACAAAATGGGGTCGTAAAACAACATCCTTCCCAATTTAATTCCCTCAACCGTCATGGGATTGTTTGAGGGAGAAATGAGGGCAGGAAAATTTTCGGGAATAACTAAATTATATGCCGTTGGAATGTACCCATCTGATGGAAAGGGCTCATCTTTTTTACAGGAAAAAAATATGAGGCAAGTGAATACGATAATTCCGCTTTCCCAAATTTTTAACTTATTCATTCTTTTAATCCTTCGTAAATACGTCTGCTCCATTTTGCGCGAGCTTTAACATAGAAGCATCATTCATCATGATTGAAGTTCCATCTGTTCCAAAATCGTAGGTATTTGGATTACGAAACCATTCATTCAAATTCATCGATACGTGGGTTTCTCCGCCATGGTCATCCATTTCCAGAGCCAAATTGGAAATCGTGCAGGTCACTAAATTTGCATTTTTACCAATGTGCATCGCAAAACCTGTCTGTGCACCTGCGTTCAAATAATTTCCTTCCATTTTAAGAAAGTGGTAACCGCCACCCATTGCGTCTGGCCAGCCCATATTATTATTCTCGGTTGTTGAGGGCAAATTGTTGGTCGTATTTGTTGCAGCATCCAAGCCAAGGTTAAAGCGAATACTTGTATAGGTGGCAACGGGCACGTCTTCAAACTCAATAACGAGTGTTGATGCAGTAGCAGCATCCACATAATAAACCCCTTCTATTGTATGGGTTTCATTGTCCTCATCTGTCAATACGATGTTTGACAAAAAGTAATTCACTTTAGAAATGGAAAAGGTATCTCCCACCGCATTATTGTATAAAAGCGTATCAAACGCAAGGGCAATATTGTCAACTTTGTGACTTATGTTAAAATGAATATGGCTGGTTTCGGGGTCTTTTTTACACGAAAAAACAAAAATTAGGGCTAAAAAGGCGAGTGTGAAACGGAGCGATAAACAATTATTTTTCATGGGAATAAAATTGAAGATAAAAATACAAGGAAAAAATGATTTGGGTCAGTAAAAAAGCCTTTTAGGTCGTTTCTAGCTAGGATAATCCTTCCCCTCCTGTTACCTATTAAAGTTTGTATTCAAAAAGTCATGCAAAAATTCAGCCTCGAAAAAATTATTTTTTACAAAAGAATCATGTTAAATTGTTTATCTTTAACTGTTTTTAAGAAAAATGAAAAAATGCCTATTTCTTTTTCTTTGTTTATTTGCTTTACAAAATTTTCAGCTTACAAAATCCCAAAACTGGGGCCCCATTCCGTTTAACGAAGAAATTAATTTTATTCCTGACACGGGTGGTCTAGTTGTTGGATTTCGATTTGATTCACTTCTCACAATCGGCACCGACTCTCTTTTCTTTTCAATTTTTGAGTTTAAGGATACAACTAACTCAAATGACACGTGTGTTCTTGATATGCATGTGCCCGGAAAATTAGGCTCACCTGCCATTAAAAGAAATATTGACCATTGGATTTTTCTCACCGAAGCAAACGACTCTATTCTCATTAAACCCCTCACCTCAATCAGTTCAGGATGGGAAATGGTGAGCGACAGCATCCTTAATTTGCGAATATGGGCCACGGTTACCGGCATTTCATATGATAGCGTAGAAGGCAAGGGATGGGATTCGATAAAAACCTTTCAGTTTTATGCAACCGACTTAGGGAATAATTCGGCTAACCATGTAGTAAACGGAAAACATTTTAAAATCGGAAAAAACTATGGATTGATGTCCTTTGTTTCCTTTCGCGATATTTTAACGGAAGCTTTCCAATATGAGCGGGTGTTTTTCCCAAATTTAACGTACCGAGAAATATTTGATTTTGAAGTGGGCGACACCTTTCATTATGAAACCTTTTATCGTGAACATCCAGGTGCGCAGAATGATCGCTACTCGGAAATAATTAGCGTTTTTTCTAAATCAGGCCTCCCTTTTCAAAACAGTGTAACCTATACTTTTGACCGAAAAAAATGGATGCAAGAATTCAACTATACGACTTTTCAATGGCTTTACACCTATCTTCATGACACCATTACCAAGACTTTTTTGCGCAATTCCAACCCGATTTTTTCTACTTTATCGGGTGAATTCAATATTCAGCCTCTGTATATGTATTACAACTACAAATCACCGGATGCGTATTGTGGAAGAAGGTACTGCAAAACGGATAACTATTATTCCGAAACCTATTCGAGTTGGGATCTCCAATGTTTTTGGAAAAACAACAACACAAATGAATACTTCGGTACATTCTATGGGGTGGGCCTTGGAATTGTAGAGGAATACTTTTCCTATTCAAATTTCGTTAACAGCCATACTTGGCTTACTTATTTCCACAAAGGAAACCAGATTTGTGGAACCCCGATTTCGGTTGGGCGTGAGGATGAAATTATGAGTGAATTAAAATTTCACATTTTCCCAAATCCAAGTAGCGGTATCATTTCTATTCAATTGAAGGAAAAAATGCCTGAGCCTCCCGATATAAAACTCTTTTCACTGAATGGTGAAGCCCTTGATTTTAAAATTATGGGCCATGATGGATTGAACAACATCACGCAAATTGAAATTTCTAATTCAGGGTTGTACCTACTTGAAATAAGGGTGGGTTCAAAAAAGGGAATACGTAAAGTTTATATTGCACAATAAGGATTCAAGGCTATCAAAGGCTCAATTTCCTTTTTAAAGAATTCTTTATCCCGCTCCACCGGTAACTTCTTTTTCCGGTTTCGAAAAAAGGGTTGCACTGAGGTATTCCCGATTCATGCGGGCAATGTTTTCGATTGAAATTCCTTTCGGACATTCGGCTTCACAGGCGCCGGTATTGGTGCAGCTTCCAAATCCTTCTGCATCCATTTGGGCCACCATATTTTGGACCCGGCGTGCCGCCTCTACTTTTCCTTGTGGGAGCTGGGCAAGGTGAGCGACTTTTGCCGAAACAAATAGCATGGCGCTCGCATTTTTACAGGCTGCAACACAAGCGCCACAACCAATACAAGTAGCGGCATCAAATGCAGCATCTGCATCTTGCTTGGGAATTGGAATTCCATTGGCCTCTTGTGCCTGTCCGGTGCTAACGGAAACAAAACCACCTGCCTGAATAATGCGGTCAAATGCACCGCGGTCAGAAACCAAATCTTTAATTATCGGAAACCCTTTTGCACGAAAGGGTTCGATCGTAATCGTCTCCCCTTCTTTGAAGAAACGCATATGCAACTGGCACGTTGTGGTTCCTCCATTTGGGCCATGCGGCCTGCCATTGATCACCATGCTGCATGCCCCACAAATCCCCTCACGACAATCGTGATCAAAGGCAATCGGGTCTTTCCCCTCGCGAATCAGTTTGTCATTCAACACATCCATCATTTCGAGAAATGACATCTCGTGGTTGACATTTTCAACCGGATAAGACTCCAATTTTCCCGAATCTTTGCTATTTTTTTGTCTCCAGACCTTAAGTGTAAGTTTCATATAGTCTTCTTGTTCAAAATCGAATGATTTTTTTATTCAATTAAATGAGTTCATCCACACATCATTATCTCTCATTCCCTAATCAGCACATTTCCTCATTAGCACATCAGCACATTATTTATAGCTCCTCGAGCTCGGTTTAACTACATCATATTTTAATTCTTCCTTATGAAGAACTTCCTCTTTTTGGTCGCCGAGAAATTCCCAATTTCCGACATAGAAAAACCGCTCATCATTCCGCTCTGCCTCACCCTCGGGTGATTGGAATTCTTCGCGAAAATGGCCGCCACAAGATTCTTCACGGTGCAGTGCATCTTGAATCATTAACAATCCCAATTCAAGAAAATCGGCCACGCGCCCTGCTTTTTCTAATTCGGGATTAAATTCATCCATTACTCCGGGAATTCTAAGGTCTTGCCAGAATTCATCTTTTACCTTTTTTATTTCTGCCGATGCAAATTTTAAGCCCTCGGCATTGCGGGCCATTCCACAATAGTCCCACATCAACTTGCCCAATTTTTTATGAAAATCATCTACGGTACGCGTACCTTTTATGGCCATCAACTTTTTCAGCCGATCGGTAACTTCCTTTTCAGATTCTTCAAAAGCCGGGTGCGCAGTGCTGATTTCTCCTGTGCGAATATCGTTACTCAAATAGTTACCGATAGTGTAAGGCAATACAAAATATCCATCTGCAAGGCCCTGCATAAGGGCGGAGGCACCTAAGCGATTTGCACCATGGTCAGAAAAATTGGCTTCGCCAATCGCATACAAACCCGGCACGGTTGTCATTAATTCATAGTCAACCCAAAGGCCGCCCATTGTATAGTGCACAGCAGGATAAATGCGCATGGATGTTTGCCATGGGCTCTCTCCCGTAATTTTCTCATACATCTCAAAAAGATTTCCGTAGCGGGCGTCAACCACTTCACGGCCTAAGCGCTGAATCGCATCTGCAAAATCAAGGTAAACGGCGACACCCGATGTGCCGACTCCGAAACCATCATCACACACAATTTTTGCCGCACGAGAAGCAACGTCTCGGGGTACCAAATTTCCGAATGCAGGATATCTTCGTTCTAAATAATAATCTCTTTCGCCTTCAGGAATGTCTGTCGGTTTACGTTTATCTCCTTTTGTTTTCGGCACCCAAACTCTTCCATCATTCCGCAAAGATTCTGACATCAGGGTCAACTTAGATTGATAATCACCGCTCACCGGAATGCAGGTAGGGTGAATTTGAACGTAACAAGGATTTCCGAAGAAAGCGCCTTTTTTATGTGCTTTCCAAGCTGCAGTTACGTTTGAACCCATCGCATTTGTAGAAAGGAAAAACACGTTTCCATAGCCACCGGTTGCTAAAACCACGGCATGCGCTGCATGTCTTTCTATCTTTCCGGTAATAAGATCTCGCGCAATTATTCCTCTGGCTTTTCCCTCTACCATCACAACATCGAGCATTTCGTGCCGTGTATATTGGGTAACGGTTTTCGCAGCTACCTGACGCATCATGGCCTGATAAGCACCAATGAGTAATTGCTGACCAGTTTGCCCTCGTGCATAAAAAGTGCGCTGTACTTGAACGCCTCCAAAAGAGCGATTGTCGAGGTAGCCTGCATAATCCCTCGCAAAAGGCACGCCTTGGGCTACGCACTGGTCAATAATTCCTGCACTTACTTCTGCCAAACGATGCACGTTAGCTTCGCGGGCACGATAGTCACCGCCTTTTACGGTATCGTAAAAAAGGCGATATATGCTATCGCCATCGTTTCTATAATTTTTTGCTGCGTTAATTCCGCCTTGTGCCGCTATTGAGTGGGCGCGCCGGCCACTGTCTTGAAAGCAAAAAACTTTTACATTATATCCCAACTCACCTAATGATGCGGCTGCCGAAGCCCCTGCGAGTCCGGTTCCTACAACAATCACATCTATGCGACGCTTATTGGCGGGACTAACGAGGGTAACTTTAGAGCGATAATCGCTCCATTTTTTTGCCAAGTCACCGGCGGGGATTTTCGAATCGAGTACGATTCCCATTATACTATTAGATTAAAAATTCTGTTGAATAAAAAGAGTAAGGGCGATGGCTACAAAGCCAAGGGGAACTAAAATAGCATATGCAGTGCCTATTTTCTTAATGATCGGGGTATAGGTTGGGTGGTTCCAACCCATAGATTGAAAAGCACTTTGAAAGCCATGGTTGAGGTGCAAACCAAGAAAAACAAAAACCACAATATAAAAAGCAGTGTACCACCACATAGAAAAATGCATGTGAACCTTATGATACAAATCGTGAAAGGGCCCTTTGCCTGTTAAATCCAAATCGAGATGTAAACGGGCATCCATCCAAAAATTTAATAGGTGAAGAATTACAAAAAGCAAAATAACCACCCCTGTAAGCAGCATATTTCGACTAAACCAGGAACTGTTTGCACCTGAGGCATCCACTGCATATTTAACCGGCCGCGCCGCTTTATTTTCAAATTGCAACATCAAGCCTTTCACAATGTGAAAGAAGAGACCCAAAAACAACAACACTTCAATAACTCTCACAGGGAGGTTCATCCAATGCCCCATAAAACTAGCGTAGGCCTCAAAATAAAAGGGGTCTTTGAGTACAAGTAAAAAATTACCAATGAGATGTTCGAGTAGAAAAAAAACAAGAAAAAGACCCGTAAGGGCCATCAGCATTTTTTTTCCGACACTATAAGAGAAAAATCCTTTTTCGGAGGCCATTGAATAGCTTTATTAAGCGGTTTTCAGTTTTTGGGACGAGCCCAAAGTTACTTTCTCAAACAACCAATATCAAACTTGAATTGTTTTTCTTAGTGCCTTGCAAAGGGAAATTTAAGTAACTGATTGTAAGAAGTTTATAAGAAAATAGGTGAGTTACCATTTTTTGAAAAAGAAAATTTAAGGCCGGCCATGCTTTCTCCTTTACCGAAGGATTTAGAAACTCTGATGATTTTTGTCAAAAAAAAATGGCTCCCGATTGAGGTAAAGCTAATGTAGAGTAAAAAAAAGCGGCCTTTGCTTTTATTCCTCAAAGGTGAAAAAAAACACACACCTCCTTTGATTGCCATCAAAAGATTGCCTTGAAAAACAATGCAATTAAATTGAGCAGTTAGAAATTGAATTCCCTTTAATGAGAAGCAAAATCCTGAGCTTCCTGTCCTTGATGCGCCCTGTCAATGTGCTCACATCCCGGAAATTCACATGTAAAGCCTGAACCCATAGGCGACAAAGGATGGTGGCCACCATGTGCCGCGCCATTGTCCAGCGTATCAGCCGCTTTATGCCAAAACATACATTCCAAATGGAAGGCCTCTCTTGAAGAATGGCAAGGAAAAATTTTGTAAAATTGATACACTTTACTGTTGTGGTGTGCCATCAAGCCTTCAAATAATGAAGAGTCTGACCTTCCCACATAAGAGGGATTTCCCAAGGCCCCTTTGAACAAAATAAAAACTCCCGGTTTTTTAAAGTCTCCTTCAGCACTACGCACTTTTGAAAGTGGCCTGCGAACGGTTTGTGTTTTTTGCTTTTCCATAGCGTTAAAATAATTTTTTGTAAACCTAAAAACGTTGGTGTGTTAGCTAGGGGTGGCAATTCCAGAAAATAAATATCGAATGATTTCTTGTATTAAACAAATTTTTCTAAGAAAATTTCGGCTTACGATTATTTCGGGTATAATGCCTAGCCACTTAGAAAAATTCGAAAAAAGTCTTCTAAGCAGCTTATTCGCC
>JAYSVQ010000532.1:0-9595 GCA_043718485.1 Bacteroidota bacterium | reverse complement strand
CAGATTTTTTTAAACGGTGAGCGCAAAATGGGAAGGGGTGAAAAATGATGCGTTTTGAACGAAAATACCCAATCGCCGGCACAAGCCCCGAAGCAGTTGAATCTTATCTGCGCATGCATCCCCTTGGGTTTTCTGAATTATTCCCTCCGCGAAAAATCAATTCGCTTTATTTTGATTCTTCAGACCTGATGTTGCTCGAAGAAAGTTTGGCCGGCGCTGCAGAAAGAATCAAGATTCGAATTCGTTGGTATGGTGATTTCGAAACCATTTCAAAGCCGGTGCTTGAAATTAAAATCAGGCGGTTTGATTTAGGTGATAAATTAAATTTTAAGTTGCCTCATTCTGCTATTGACCATGTTTTGCTTGAAACAGAAGGCCCGGAAATTATTCGCCAATTATTCTCACCGGATTATGATGTACTTCCCGCCGTTTATGTAAGCTATTCCCGCGCTTATCTCGGTGATGCATCAGGTCAATTTCGGGTAACCGTTGACAGAGACTTGTGTTTTAGAAAGGGGAATCTTTCTCAAATCCCAAGTAGTAAAACAATGCATGACGCATCGGTAATCGCCGAATTGAAATATGAATCAGCAGCAGATGAATCTCTGGATACATTTGCCAATCATTTTCCTTTTCGAAGTGGGAAATGTTCAAAATATGTAAAAGGAATGATGCTGCTTTCTGCAAACTGATGGAATGGCTAAATGAAATAATGGTCAATTTTAGTTCTCCCCTTTCATGGAGAACGGTTTTGGCAGGTCAATTTTCCAGCTTAGCCTTTGCTTGTTTTGTTTCTGCATTTTTTCTTTCGCAAAGCCGAATTGGAACCTCAAAAGTGGCTTTCGCATGGTCTTTATTACCCATTGCCATGATTTCGGCATTCATAGCTGGAATTATTTCTTCTTCTGTCGCCCTTTCTTTGGGCTTTGTCGGTTCTATTTCAATTATTCGTTTTCGCACCTTAATTCATGAAAATGGAAATTTGATTATTGTATTTATTGTGATGGCAGGTGGGCTTGGAATTGGACTTGGAAATGGCCTGTTGGTTTGGATGTTGAGTCCTGCCATTTTAGGCGCATGGGCATTACAAAATTGGGTTTTGTATGATAAAAAACGGGATTATGTTTTAACATTATTTACCCAAAAAAGTGCTGAAGTGTTGAATCAGATACGCAACCTAAATCCAAGATTTCATTTACAAGAATTTCATGCAAGTCCGAAAGGGGTAAAAATGATTATTCACTTAAGACAAGAGGAAGTAGTAATTCAAAAATTTACGGAGGCCTTTAGCCTTTTTCCTGAAATGGAGTTTTCAATTGAAGAGGAGTCTGAACATGTGGGCTAAGAAATACATACTTATTTTTTCGATGATTGGAATAGGTGCCTTGTTCCTTTCGATGCTGATTTACCCGCCACCCTTTTCCGGAAACGCTCCCTTCACCGGTGAAAATTTTGGCTTACGCGAAATAGAATTACAAATCTCCTCTAATGACCTTTGGAAATTAAAAATACAAAGGGATGAGGCTTTACAATTCGGCGTGTTGATGCACGATAAAAAAGATTGGGTGAAAGCAGGCTTGCGTGAAGGCGAGCTTACCCTTCCCATCGAGTTGCGTTTAAAAGGCGATTGGATAGACCACCTAAAAGACGACAAGTGGTCTTTTCGCATTCGCACGCAACAGAATAAAGCCTGGAATGGCTTGAAAGTTTTTTCTATTCAAGACCCTTCTACCCGAAATTATTTATGGGAATGGGCTTTTCATCTTATGTTAAGAAAAGAAGGGGTTTTATCTACCCGGTACGATTTTCTTCGGCTAAATCTGAATGGAAAATATGCAGGGGTTTATGCAATTGAAGAGCATTTCACGGATGAACTTTTACAAGCTCATGGCCGAATAATCGCTCCGATTTTGCACTTTGATGAAACGGGCGTTTGGGAAACGCGCAAAAGAGAAATCGAAACTAAAACAGCACTCGTTCAGGATTTACCGCTTATGCAAGCGGCAGAAATATTGCCCTTTTCTTCAAGGGAAGAGAACACCCAGAAATACAAAGGTTGGGTCGAGGATGCGCGTATTCTTTTAAACCAATTTCGCTTTGGGTACCGTGCCCCAAATGAATACATGGATTTGGTCGCCTTTGCTAAACATGTTGCGGTTTGTGATTTATTTTCTACTTACCACAGTATGTTTTGGCAAAATCGGCGGTATTATTACAATCCGGTTTCAGCCAGAATTGAGCCCATTGTTTTTGATGGATTTCAGGGAGCTGAAAATCAAAAAAAGGAATTTAGTTTTGCCGCTTTGAACCGCAAACACCCGGTAACGGACTCGCTTTTACCACAAGAGTCTGAAGATCGCTTTTGGATTGAACCCGAATTTCTTCACGCCTATTTTGCAACACTTGAAAAAATTTGTGCTCCGATTGCAGTTTCCTTTTTCTTGGATTCAATTCAATCTGATGCAGACATAAGGCTTAAAATGCTTCGCTCCGAATCACCTTTTATTTCCGGGTCTTTTCAGGATTTAATTCTGCATGCTTCAAAAATAACATCGGTACTAAAAAGTGTCCCTTCAAAAATTTCGGTTAGCCAAAAGGAAAACGAGCAAACTTTGATTACCAATCAATCCGAAATTCCCATCGAAATTGTTTCTGCAGAGTCAAATAGTATTATTCTATGGCCGGGAAATGCTATTCAGATTTCGAAATTCATTTGGGCAGGCATCCCCGGAAAATTCAATTCTTCTTTGCCTTAATTTTTTTTCGGAAAAGAAAAAAGACAATTCCGAATAGGAGAAACCCTGCGACCAGGCTTACTACTTTCACATTCCTTTTTAAAAGGTTTTCCGCTTTTTGAAAATAGCTTTCTTGTTCTCTTGGAAACGCGATGAAATGCGCTTTCCAATTTTTCAAATTATAGCCCTCAATGCTTTCGCTTACGGAATCGCCTAAAGGGAAAAGAGAATAAATGGGAGATTTTCCGTTTTGAATCTGAACGTTGAGCAGTGCGTCTTTGGGGGTATCATATAAACCTGCACCGGCGAGATACACGCCTAAATTTGGCAGGCTATCCAAAAAATAAGGAATAGACCAGGGTGTACCCACATCTCCAAAAATAAAATGAAGGCGGCACCCTGTTTTCGTTTTTAGACCCCATAAAAAGGGTATAATTTTCTTCCATGGGTTATTTCCCTGTTCATAATCAGGTAGAGGGGCATTTACCATTTCTGAAAGTGAAAACATAGACTTAAACTCAGGCTCGAGAAGGAAACCGGGCACATGGCACAACAAAAAAACATCTTTAGGTTTTAAAGTGTCAGGAAGGGAATTCCACACATTCTGAAAAGGCAAAAGTGAACGGTTCTCAAATTCAATTTCATTTTCCGGAAATCCGCTAATTAGAAAAAACGCCGCAGGTCTGTCAAAAAAAAACGAGGTTTTGTCCTTTACGAAATTTTCAAAATCATTGGGTTCAATATTGTCATGGTTTCCGGGAAGTAAGCTCACCTTAGGTTGAAGTTTATTCAACCTGTTAAATAAACTATCCCATTGCTGGGAAGCACGGCTGTCTTGAACCAAATCCCCTAATCCAAAAAAATATTTTGCTCCGCTTGCGTTTAATTTTTCAGTGGCACTCAAAAAAGTATGGGCAGCATAGGGGTCGGGTTGATTTTCATGTTTGCCAAATAAATGCCCTGCGGCCAAAAAACTGAAAACGCTATCCTGTGCCTTTGCAGAGAAATTTATTGAAAAAATAATGAAAAAGGCCAGCCCAAAGCGCATCCTTCAAAAATAATGATGTGAACTCATACTTTCTCTTTAATTTCAAGTTTAAGAATAAATTCAACCTATGTTCAACACAAAGCAATTAGAGGATTTCTTGTTTCTCGATATTGAAACAGCCTCCATCACCCCAAATTTCGATTCCCTACCCGAAAGATTAAAACCCCTTTGGGAAAAGAAGACCACTCAACTTAATAAAAACCAGGAGGCTCCCTCAGCTGAAGAATTTTTTCTGATGCGTGCCGGCATCTATGCTGAGTTTGCAAAAGTGGTAAGCATAAGTTGTGGGGTTATGGTGTTTAAGGAGGGCAAAAGTGGAATTCGTCTAAAATCGTTTTATGGCGAAAGTGAAACTGAAATTCTAAAAGGATTTGCCTCCATGCTCAACAAGCACAAACAAAATTTAGCTCAAAAACAAAGGGACTTGATTTTATGTGCGCACAATGGCAAAGAATTTGATTTCCCCTTTTTGGGAAGAAGATATCTAATTAATGGAATGCATGTTCCCGACCTTTTGCAAGTTCAAGGCAAAAAACCCTGGGAAGTGAATTTTGTGGACACGATGGAGTTGTGGAAGTTTGGCGACTATAAGGCTTACACCAGTTTGGATTTGCTCACTGCCGTTTTAGATATTCCCTCGCCCAAAGATGATATGGATGGAAGCATGGTCGGAAAAACATTTTGGCAAGACAAAGACTATGTCAAAATCAAAACTTATTGTGAAAAAGATGTTTTGAGTACTGCTCAAGTCGTTTTGCGGATGTCGCAAATTCCTTTGATTGAAGCAGAAAACATTGAGATTGCCTAATAGGCGCTACCTGAAACAATTCTTACTTCTTTGATTGCTTTTTGGGGAACACCGATTCGTCCACGAATTTTTACCCCATCTACATAAATTTGAGCCGGAAGGGCACGAATGGATAAATCATCGCCTCCATAATATTCAACTTGAGTAGACATGAGTGTTGCCATTTCATAGGCTGAACGTAGGCCTGCATTTTGAATCTCTTCTGCACCCAAAAAAGGACTATCTACAGTTGAGAATTCTTCAAATGGAATAGAATGTTTTTCAGAAATCACATTTTTTATAGCCGGAGCTTCATCTTCAGACGATCGTTGGGCCTGTACAAAAACACAAGAGTTAAGGAAAAGTAAGCTGAGAATCAATGACTTCATGAACATAAGTTGCCAATTTCTTTTCAGAAGGCCAAATAAATTGGTGATTCGCCTCAAAACATTGTTTTTCGCAACATTTCCGTCAATTTACCCTAAAGCCCCAAGGTTCAGAACCAAAAAATCTATTTGAATTTAATATTTCCGAAACGATAGGTTTTCCTTTTTTCTGCATAGACAATCAGGTCACCTCCGGGTTCAAATTGCTGCATGCATTTTGGCCGGCAGGTTACGTTTTCTTCTTGCCTGTCAAACAAAACTGATTTTGTCCATTTTCCATATTCATCAATGGTAACCATTACAGCAAGATTTTCTTTGCCGTTGTAATTTTCAAGTCTGTCTGCTTCTGTAATATTCAGATTTTTTGGGTTATCATTAAACACAAGAAATGTCTTGCCTTCGAAAACGGCAAAACCAAAAGAAGAAAAATATCCTCCGTCGTTTGTAGTATGTTGAAATTTGGGCACTTTGGTTACCCATTCAACCTCACCATCGGCTGAAAAATTTGCCACGATAATATCATTGTAGAGGTAATGATAAACCGTGTAAACATTATTCCCATTGTAACGAGTTTCGGTATAAACAAAATATTGTTCCGCCACCATCAAAACTTCATGGTCATCCTTTACATAAATATCCCTTATCTCATAATTGAGCAAGCCTTTCCCTTTAGCAGCCTGCCTTTCCGTCATAAATAATTGAAGGAAATTTTGCTCGAAATTTGTGACGCTCTTCACTTTTATCGCTTTGGTTTCAACATCGAGAGAAAACAGAATGCAGCCCTTGATATTCCAAGTTCCCTTGTCTGACCAGAAACCAAGCCCCACCATATTTCCTGCCGGGCCTGTTCCTAAGCGAAAATCAGTAATAAACCGATCAGGAAGGCCGAGGTGAAATTCTTGCATTTCCTTACCTCCGCTTTTAAATGAATAAACAACATATTCAAAATCGATGTTGACTCCTCTGAAAAAGCTGACAGTAGGTGGCTTTTCATATAATCGGCCCGAAATATAAATATCGCCTCCATCATCAACAGTAGAACTCGTGAGCTCGTAATGTCTGCCTGAAACAGGCAATTCCATTTTGCTGTCCCATAATTTTTCGAGAGAAGAAGTAAACACTGCTGCGTGTAAAGATTCTCGTTCCTTATTTATATTAGGGATCGTGGCCTGAAACATAATTAATTGGCGGTTAGGTGAAAAATCGAAACTAAAGGTTGCCGGTTTTCCTCTCATGTTCAACGTAACATCCATGATTGCTTTTGGCACTCCTTTAAACTGAAGGGTGTTGGGATCAATAGCCTGAACATATAGAATACTGTGGTCGTATTTAGAATTGCTTTGTTGGGTAAAAAATAAAATTTGACCTCCCCAAACCATGGATTCAATGAATTTAGAGGGCCTGCCATTCAATTCCAGGTCTATTTCCTTCTTTAGTTTCAGGTCAAAGCCGGGGCCATACTTTTCGAAAAAACATTTATCTCCTCCCCCTAATGTGTTTTGCCAGCGATAGGTATAGAAATTTCCATCCAAAATTCCAGAGGGATTGGGTGCTGTAAATTTTGCCTCGGCTTCCATTTCAGGCCCGAGAAATAATGTGGTTTGGGCAGGAAGTGATGCGAGAATAAAAGAAAAGAATACAAAGAAGAATTGACTTTTTAAGTACCCGGTTTTTGTTCGCATTTTTAGATAAAGTTGTGGGCAATATTAAACATTATCGAATAATAATAAAAGAGGGTAAAACCTTTTGTACTCATTTTGTAAGTATCTCAGTATCCATAAATATGAATACAATCGAAATTTCGGAATGAAATACTGGAAAAAGCCCAAAGAAAACAGATGAAAATATCATCGACTTTCCAATACTCTCTTTGGAAAAAAATGGGATACTTGAACTTCGAGAAAATCTCAAAGTGCAATAGTGTTCCTGCTAAATTCAAATTTTTCGTTGCGGCAATTTAAAATCAGACAAATTTGGGCATTTACTCAAACACGCCTGAGAATAAAAAGTAAGTTGAATATCAAAGGCTTTCAAAAGATTCTGTGTCGATTTCTTTGCAAAGGGCCAAATAAAGGGGAGATTCGTTTCGCAACATCATTTTTCAAGACCTTTCGTACAAAAACCTATGAGCAATTTTGACAGACTTCAACGCATCGTAAATAGCTGGACGGGAAAGCTAAAGCGTGAACGGTACTACGAGCAGCACGATATTTTTATGATTTTAACGGATTTGGGGATGCAAATGCAACCTGAAACCTTGGCATTTATAATAAACAGCAATGAATTGATGGAGGAAATGGCGCATGAACTTTATAGCGCTGAAGATCAGTTAGGCTTTCCCTTAGTCCTCGAAAACTCAATTATTGACCCTAAATTCAAGCCAACGGTTATTGAGGAAAATAAAAAACTTGGTATTTCCATTACGCACAAAGGCAAGGAATATTTAATTGTTGAAATCGAAATGCCCTCGATTTAAGGGTTTTAAGGTGTAGGCGAGATCCCTTTTCACTCACTTTATTATTGCAAATCCGTTTTTTCAAGCTTTTAATTCCATAGCTTTGCCCGGCAAATACACAAGTGTGTTTGCTATGGCAGAATCAAAAATATTACTAGAGGGTTTGACCTATGAGGACGTCCTTCTAATCCCAGCCGCTTCCGCTGTTCTTCCTCGAGATGTTGATGCTTCAACGCAATTAACTGCCGAAATTCGGCTAAATGTGCCTATTGTGTCTGCAGCTATGGACACGGTTACCGAATACCACATGGCCATAGCCATGGCCCAAGAAGGGGGAATTGGCTTCATTCACAAAAACATGACCATTGCCCAGCAAGCCGAGCAAGTTCGGCGGGTCAAGCGTTCAGAAAGCGGGTTGATTGTTGACCCGATAACCCTAAACCCAGACGATACCCTTAAAAAAGCTGCCGCTTTAATGGCCGACCATAAAGTTGGAGGCATTCCCGTTATCGATGGAAAAAAGAAATTGGTAGGCATTATTACCAACCGAGATATGCGGTTTCAAAAGCAAGACGAGCGCAAAGTTTCGGTGCTCATGACCAAAGAGCGCTTGATTACCGCACCTGAGGGAACCACCCTTGCGCAGGCTGAAAAAGTGCTCACGCAATACAAAATTGAAAAGCTGCCGGTGGTTGACAAAAAGGGGATTTTAGTTGGATTAATCACCTATAAAGACATTCTCAAAAAGAAGAATTTCCCGAACGCTTGTAAAGACAATTTAGGGAGACTAAGAGTAGGCGCTGCAGTTGGTGTGGCTGCAACAACTTTTGAAAGAATAGAGGCACTTGTTTTTGCTGGGGTGGATGTAGTGGCGGTAGATACGGCACATGGGCATTCTAAAGGGGTGCTGGAAATGATTCGCAGCATCATTAAAAAATGGCCGGCCCTTCAAATTATTGGCGGAAATATTGCGACCGAATCAGGGGCAAAAGCGCTGATTGACGCAGGGGTTCATGGTGTAAAAGTAGGCGTTGGCCCGGGCTCAATCTGCACCACCCGAATCGTAGCCGGCGTGGGCGTACCTCAATTGACTGCGGTTATGGAAGCCGCTAAAATTTGTAATAAAAAAGGAATTCCGATTATAGCCGACGGGGGAATAAAATTCTCTGGCGATATCGCGAAAGCAATTGCTGCAGGCGCAGATACGGTTATGGCCGGAAATCTATTTGCCGGAACTGAAGAAAGCCCCGGTGAAACGATTCTTTTCCAGGGAAGAAAATTTAAATCGTATCGCGGCATGGGTAGCATCGAGGCCATGAAAGAGGGCAGTAAAGACCGCTATTTCCAAGATGTTGAAGACGACATACGGAAATTGGTTCCGGAAGGCATTGTAGGCAGGGTGCCGTTTAAAGGCAACGTTTCTGAGGTCATTTACCAATTGATGGGGGGCCTCAGAGCCGGAATGGGCTATTGTGGGGCAAAAAACATAGACGCGTTGAAAAAGGCTAAATTTGTGCGCATTACTGCGGCTGGCCTAAGAGAAAGCCATCCTCACGATGTACAAATTACCAAAGAGTCTCCTAATTACTCCATTTCTTAAACTGAATTGAAACTCATCAGCAAATATTCCATCTACCTGCTGGTGGGCATTTCCTCTTGGCTTGCCTTTACCTCCTTACTCTTCTATGACTATACCGGTCGGGGAAATTATTTTGCATTTGAAACTAAAATTGCCTTCGGGGTATTCATCTTATTTACATTTCTTTTTGTAGATGAGATGGTTCGCCGCATCGAGAAATGGGATGTAGGCGAATTAATGTGGAAGCTGTTTGTGATTGGCATTTCAGGCCTGGCCATTACGGTAATTTTAAGTGAAGGCCATCGCATTCTGATTTCAAACCAAACTTTAAGCCAATTGCTTTTGCCGGTTTTTCAAAGCATTTTTATCTATGCCTTTTTATTCTATCTGTCGAGCCTAATTCTTTCGTTTCGCAAACTTATCCTTTATAATAAAACAAAAACCAAAGTCTATTTTTGGCGGGCGCTGGTCATCTTATTTTGTTTAGCTGGATTTTTTCTTTTCATTGACTTTTTTCCGGTTGACGAAAAATCTGAAGAGCGCTACCCGGCCTGGAGTGAATATCTCAGGTATATTTTAATTACCGCTTTCTTTTTTGTTTCGCT
>JAYSVQ010000531.1:0-3177 GCA_043718485.1 Bacteroidota bacterium | reverse complement strand
TTCGTTGATCCTGATTAACAATAAAGGCTTCAACTGAATCCAGCCGAGATTGAATGACGGACTTATCTTTGAGCGGAAAAATCAACCACTTTCTGAGCAACCTTGCCCCCATCGGGGTAAAGGTCTGATCCAAAACATGAACCAATGCCTTCCCATCTGGATTTGCAGGATGCAAAATTTCCAGGTTTCGAATGGTGAATGCATCAAGCCATACAAACTCAGAATTATCTAATTTATAAATGCGCGAAACATAGGCAGGATTTCCTTGTTGGGTTTCTTTTAAATAATACAAAACACCGGCAGCAGCCAACAGGGAGGGAATATCATCTTCAAGACCAAATGCTTTAAGGGTTTTGGTCTTAAAATGTTCATTGAGGCTATCTCTTGCATACTGTTCCTGAAAAACCCAATCTTCCAGGCGGCTCACATAAAATTTTTCGCCAAAATCTTCCCTAAAAAATTTGAGGTCTTTTCGGGGAACTAACACTTCTTTGGGTTGAAGCGAAGAAATATTTTTCTCCACTTCGAGTAAACTTCCAGAAAAACAAAAAAAGTCACCCGTTGAAACATCTATGATTGCAGCTCCCAATGTTTTTCTATCTGTATAATTAAGGGCTGCGAGGTAATTACTTTCTCTGGAATCCAGAATTTTATCGCTCAAAGCCACCCCAGGCGTAACCAATTCTGTAACGCCCCTTTTCACAATTCCCTTAGCCTGCTTTGGGTCTTCTAATTGATCGCAGACTGCAACACGATGGCCTGCTTTTACCAACTTTGGTAAATAGGTATCAAGAGAATGATGCGGAAATCCTGCTAACTCGACTTCGGTAGCAGAACCGCTTCCTCTTTTTGTCAAAACGATTCCCAACACTTTCGAAACGACAATCGCATCTTCAGAAAAAGTTTCATAAAAATCCCCTACCCTAAAAAGCAAAATTGTTCCCGGATACTTTGCTTTAATCGCATTGTATTGCTTCATGAGGGGTGTGTCTGCGGCTGCCATTCTTAGGGGAAAATTGGGTAATGTTAAAGGATGAAAAAACAGGTTTTATTCAATCAAATGTGGAAAACAAGCCAAAAACAGGAAAAAACCTCACTATTCCTACCTTTGTCAACTAATTGTCATTTTGAATAATTCAAGCATTTTCCTCTTGGATGAAATTTAGGTGTTTTCAAAAGGAATTTTAAATCGGTAGTTCAAAAAAATACATGAGAAAATTAAAGTTAGAAGAGTTAGGGAGGATGAGCCTAAAGGAATTCAAAGACAAGGATAAATTCCCAATCGTCATCATTCTCGACAATATCAGAAGTTTTCACAACACCGGTTCGATTTTCAGAAGTGCGGATGCGTTTCGTATTCAAAAAATGTATTTAACAGGATTCACCCCCTGCCCCCCGCATCGGGAAATTCATAAAACGGCTATCGGTGCAGAAGATTCAGTTGAATGGGAATACGCAAAAGAATTGAATCCCCTTTTACAACAATTGAAAGATGAGGGATTTACCATTTACGCAGTCGAACAAACATCTGAAAGCTTTCCTTTACCGGATTTGAAATGGAGCCCCACAGAAAAAATTGCGCTTATTTTCGGAAATGAAGTTGAGGGCGTAATGGAATCTGCCTTACCCTTCTGCAAAGCAGCCATCGAAATTCCTCAATACGGAACCAAACACAGCTTAAATGTAAGTGTAGCTGTGGGGATTGTTTTGTACGGATTGGTAGGAATGAAAAATGATTCTTTCGGAACTACTCAATAAACATTTCATTGTATTGGCGAGATTCTTTTAACCCGGCAATAAAGATTCCCAGGCGAACCATCAATCCGGGATTTATTACCCTCTTTGTCAGTTTACTCGCAAATTCATCTCGCTTGGCAATTTCAACTTCGTAAGCATTCTGATCTGCCTGATTCAAATATTTCGTTAGCCTCCATGCATAATTCCTTGCTGCCTTTAGACTGAACTCAAACATTTTCTCGTCTGATCTGCCTCCAATTTTATCGACAACCCTTAGCCAGGGGGAATACTTCTCGATTTCTTGCTGCACCGTTTCTACCATTGCAAAAAGCAAATCATTGATTTTATTAAAATCATTCTTCAGATTATCTACAGGTGAATTCCCAAGGACCTGGGCCGCAGCAATCCCTAAGTCTAAATTAATGTGCGCATTCATTCCTAACAGAAGATGTTGTAAAATTAGGATACGGTATCTTGATTTTGTTGTGACAAAGGCCTCTTTCCAAACCATACTGTGGGGTTCATTCGCATGCCAGGCATGGTAAGCTTTGATATATCGATTCGCAAAAATAACATCGAGTTTTTCCATTCGGGCATTGTCCTCAAAATAGTTTCCTTCGAGAATTTTATCGCGAACGGCTTCGGTTACTTTTTGGTACAATGCCGGAAACAAACAAAGCGGACTATTTTTCTCCCGCTCCTTTTGCCTAATTTCTTTCAGTTGGGATATAACTTCCTCAATTGTTTTTGCTTCCATTCGTTGAAATTTTAAGGAATAAAAATTTTCTGAAAGTGAATTCCAGCTTCGGTTACTAATTCGATGAAATAAAAACCAGAAGAAAAACCTTCAATATTCATTTCCACTTTTTCAAGACCCTTTCCCAAAATGGTTGCCATTGGTTTTGCATAGAGGTCAGAAATAATCACCTTAATAATAGGGCTTTCACTTTCAGCCCAAACTGCATTTTTTGCAGGATTAGGATAAATAGAAACGGTTTTGGTTTGTTCTTCAATTAATGAAGTCCAATTCGGTTGACCGACATAAATGGCAATGAATTCGTTTGTTGCCACTCTTTGAACTGAAGGGTCACCGCCTTGCAAATTGGTATTTGTGTATCCATTCCATACCCCACCATTTGGGGTTGAATTGTACCAAATCATTCCACCGGAACCATAAAAACGAGCTTCACTCGTGTCCATCACCATCCAGTTTCCCGTCCAATTATGCATGTTGTCGGATGGAATATTTTGAACCTGACTAAAGTTAACTCCATCTGGCGAAACAGCATGGTAGGCCCCATCTTGTGGAGCACCAATAGGCGCAGAAAAATGCCAAGCATGTGAAAAATATATAACGCCCGGGTCAATGACTTTACTGCTGGCTATATCAAATCGGGCATTATTTTCAAAAGAATAGTTAATTCCATCTGTACTTACAGC
>JAYSVQ010000054.1:0-7836 GCA_043718485.1 Bacteroidota bacterium | reverse complement strand
TAAATCTGTTGAGTCCCCGGCAAAAGTAATCGCAAGGTCTTTATAGTAAGCAGAAAAAGTTTGATTCATTTCTTTTGCGGTTGGCCTTTTCATATTTTGAAAATTTTGAAGGTACATTCCTGCGCCCAAAACCTGTTCAGCCAAAACCACCATTAGGGTTAATGGATCTTCTAACAATCGTGTTTTTTGATATCGCCACTCATTCCAATATTGCGCGATTTCGGTTTCAGAAAATCCCTCAGATAACAATTGATTTGCATTTAAATCCATGGCCCGTAGCAATCGAGACACTTTTTCTCCTTCAAAGAAAAATAAAACAAATGGAATTTGACTCGGATAGATTCTATGTTGAATTTTTCCGGAAAAATTTTGCCTTAGTCGTTGAATGAGAATCCACGAAGCAAAATCAAATCGCAAAAAATCAATGTGGGTGGGATGAGGTGCTTTTATCAAAATTCGGGCAAGCTCCCTACCCTCTGCAAGCAAACATCCCTTTCTTGGCTGCATTTTGCCTTGGCTTTCCATTCGTTTTAGTCGTTGAGTTTGGCTCGCTTCAAATCCAAATTGAATTCTTTCATTCAAACTCGCCGTATCAACATCTCCACTGATTAAAACCATCATGCCCACTTTTTCCTTTAATGCAGAAAAGTATTCTTTAGTTTCTTGAAGTGAATAATTCAGCATGGATTGAGAATCCCCTTCCGGAATTTTTGAGTAGGTCGTTCCTTCCCAAACAGAATCAACTTCCCATTTTTTAGCCCTTTCAAAAGGCAAAACTTCAGTTTCAACTGCCTGATTCCATAACCTTTCTTTTAAGGCAAAGAATTCACTTTCTCTAAAACTTGGCCTCAAAATAGGTTCAAGGCAATGGTTCCAACAATATTTAAAATTCGAGGAAGGAAAGGAGAATTGAAAACCGGAATAATCATAGGTTGAAATCACAGAAAAAAGAATGCCCAATTGCGCTGCTCTTTTTTTCCACTCCTCAAAACTTTGGAGAAGGGTGCCGCATTCCAACGCAGCCTTTAGAGAAAGAAATTCAATTCCTTGCACTTTTTGGGAATAGTTTTGCATTCCGCCTTGAAATAAAATTCCAATGGTGGTGACACGATTATTTCCGGAAAAAATTCGAACCTGTGTGCCATTTGTTGAGTAAGAAATAAATTCGCGGGCCACATTTGCTGAACCTGTTCCTTTTTTTGTAGCTGTACAAGCCATCAAAAATATAGTAAATCCTAAATAGAAATAGGCTTTCATTTCAGGGCATTTCCTTTCTTCTTACAATTACCCTGCGATTCTTTGCAAGTTCGTCTTGTGTAAGTTCTGAAAACTCGGGGAAACGCTCACCCAAGCCTTCCATTTCCATTCTTATTTTCTCAACCCCAAATTGTTGATGCAAAAAGTCTGCTACCGCAGTTGCTCGTTGAATGGAAAGCTCAAAATTATATTGTTCTGGCCCTCGTGTATCTGTGTGGCCCTCCACAACTATTTTCTCTTTTGGGTGCTGTCGCAAAAAATCAGCTATCATCTTTAACTTGGGAATAGATGAACTATCCGGCTGAAAGGAATTCATTTTAAAATAAATTTTCTCCTGCAAAAATTCAATTTCACTTTTCCCTTCATAAAAGGATTTAACAGCAATTGGTTTTTTAAATCTTTGGTCCAACCAATTTTGAAACCCTTCCATTTTTTCAACTGAGCTCTTACAAAGCACCCCAACCCGACAATTAGATTGATTTAAAAAGGCGTTCTTGGCATTTTCAAACTCGCTTTCAGAAAATACATTTGGGGTTTTTGGGTCGCTAAATTGCGGGGCAAAACGAAAACGAATGAAATTATTGGTAGGGTTAGTCAGCCACCACGTGTAATCAGCGCATTTGGCTTCGAACATAAAATCTTGCCAAATTTCATCTCGTTTCATGGTTTTTGCTTCAGCGAAAAACAGATTAATAAAATTCTCAAGTGAAGAATTGAGGTCCCCTGAAAAAGGCGGCCACGCCATTGAAAAACGAAAAATTCCATTGGAAAAAGGTTGAACCGTCGATTGAAATTCAGGGGCAAACAATTTATCTCCCCACTTACTAGAAAATTCTCCCTCTGTTTCATTTAGTGTTTTGCTTAATGCGTACAAAAAATTATCCATGTTCATTTGATCCTCCGGGTTCTCACCAACCGAAATAACCCAAGAAGCCATTACTAATGGAAATTCTTGATTTTCATTGAGCTGCAAAAAAATTAAATCGCCAGCGGGTTTTTCCAGTACTAAATTTTCAGGGTTTAAGAGGCTATCGTGGAAATTTCTATACATGCCAGAAAACGATTGGCGAATTTTTTCCGGCTTTATCTCTCCTGTAACTACAAGTGTAAAAGGAATTTCGTTTGAAATAATTGGGCTCCAATTTTTTTGTTGGGTTGAGATTGTGGAATAATTTCCTTTGGGTTGCCACCTTCTCCATGTTGTTGGAAATAACCGTTGGTCGATTTCTAATTTCAAATGCACGACAGAATTTGAGGTTTCCACCTCTTCTTCAAATGCGACTTTTTCTAATGCAAGTTGAATATCTTCCTGATTTCGTGTGGGGTTTTCTAAAAAAATTTTCAGCAATTGTGTGCAAGTATCGAGTTGTTCTTTTCTACAATTCACAAAGATAGCTGTTTCTTCTATTCCGGGTTGGGCAGAAAAATGACAGCCTTGCTCAAAAAGCAAAGCCTCTACATATTGTTGATCAGGAAAGGCATCGTTTGACTTAAACAGGGTTTCACAAAATAACCTGGTTTGCCCATGTGTTTCTTCATTCTCATGCGATGAGCCCCTTTTCATCCACCACGTTAATTGTGTTAAATGAGAAGCGTGATTTTTAATCACATAAATGTCCGGTGATTTATTCTCAAAATAACAGTGGGTAAGGAATGGGGCAACTGAATCTGACCTCCAGCCTAATTTCTGAGCATCTGTTTGGGCTATACAATTCCCAATCAAAAAGCTAACACCAAACAGAAATTGGATACATTTCTGAAAGACAAACATTACCGTGTTAGAGCAAAATAAAGGATGTTCAATCCCATTTTCAAAGCTTCTTTTCTTACTTCTTCAGGGTCATTATGTACATCCGGGTCTTCCCAACCATCGCCTAAATCTGTTTCAACAGAATAAAAAGATAGAATTCTACCTTCAAATATCAGCGCCAAGCCCTCGGGTGGTTTCCCATCATGTTCATGAATTTTGGGCAATCCCTTCTCAAATTTAAAAGGAGTTCCATAAATGGAATGGGAGTAGGGCAACTCAATCCACTCTAATTCAGGAAAAACCTTTTTCATTTCCCGCCTGATGTATTTATCCATTCCATAATTATCATCAATGTGCAAAAAGCCTCCCGAAAGTAAATAATTCCTAAGGTTCATCGCTTCCGCCTCCGAAAAAACAACATTTCCATGACCCGTCATATAGACAAAAGGAAATTGAAAAATTTGGGCACTGCCCGGCTCGACCAATTCCTCTTCGGGTGCGATTTGCATGGTTGAATTGTTTCTTACAAACTCAATCAAATTGGGAAGAGAAGTTGGATTCGCATACCAATCACCCCCACCTTGATATTTCAATTTTGCAATCTTAAATGAATATTTTGCCTGTGGGTTTTGTGCCCAAATAAAGGACCAAGAAACCGAGAGGAATAAAAAGATAAATAGAGCGTGTCGATTCACAGGGTGCAAAAATGCAAAAAAAGAAGGCAGGACTCATCGTCCTGCCTTCTCAAACGATTAATTTTAATTCTTATTACCGCAATAAGGTAACGTTACCTGCAAAGGAGCGATTTCCAATCTCGATTGTATAATAATACACACCTTCGGGTGCTTCACCGGAAGCGATATTACCATCCCAGCCTTGCATTTTATTGGTGGTGCTAAATACTTTATTACCCCAACGATCGCTCAGACTCATTTTAAAAGGTTGAGAACCAGAGTAGATTACAATAAACCTATCATTTGAGCCGTCTGCATTTGGGCTAAAAATATTTGGAATAGACAATTCAGGTGATGCGATAATATAGGGACCCTGTACGATTTCATCGATACACCCACCTTCATTTGTAATAAAGAGTTTCACCATAAACTGCCCTTCGTTTTCGAAAAAATGAACGGGGCTACTTTGATCAGAGGTTCCACCATCACCAAAATCCCAAACCATTTGAGAGGCACCTGCTGAGGTATTGGTAAAGGTAACCTCAGTATTTGGGAAAGATAGATTCGCAGGGAAAGGTGGATTTGAAGTAAAAGCTGCAACTGGTTTTTCGTAAATGGTTATCTGTGTCGGCGGCGCATTGTGCTTGCAATCACCAGGGCCAATAGCCGTAAGATTTACGAAATAGGTACCTGGCGCCGGATAGATGTGTGTAGGATTTTGCGTATTTGAAATAGGAGAGCCATCACCAAAATCCCAAATCCAGTTAAACGCATTTGTTGTTGTTTCTAAGAATGAAACTTCATGGTCTTCACAACCCACAGGTGTTGAGTTTACAAAAGCGGAAACAGGTCCAGGAATCACATCCAAATCAACGAGAGCAGTGTCATTACAGCCACCCTCGCTCAATACCACCTGATAATTTGTGGTGCTGTTTGGCGAAGCCATTGTGCTTGAACTATTTGGATTTGCAACACCCGCGCCTAACCAAGTAAAACTTGCTCCACCTTGACCACCTGTAGCACTGAGCATGACAGAATCGCCACCACAAATAACGCCTGTATCTGCGATTGCTTCTGCACCTAAGTCAGGCATAACTGTAATAATCACCTGATCTGTATCTGCACAATTTTGATAATTCACAATCAGCGTGTACACCTCAGTTTGAGTAAGGGTTGCGACTGGATTTAAGATTATCGGATTGCTCAAATTTGCAGCAGGCGACCAAGTTGTAAAAATTAGGTTTGCAGGCGCTGAAGGTGTTGTTGTGAAATAGTAACTTCCCTGTAATGTGTATGGGGTTTCATAACAAAGCGTCACATTAGGTCCGGCTTCAGCTTGAGGACTCGGACGCAAATTGACAATGGCGACATCTGGGTTACTTTCGCAACCCCAAATTGAAGTTGCAACCACTGTATAAGTTGTTGTAGAAACCGGATTAACGGTTGGGTCTTCAAGCGTATTATTTGTTATCGCTTGATTTGGAGTCCAGTTAAATGTGTAGTTAGGAGATGTTGGGTCACCCCATGCATTGCCGTTTAACAACGTGGATTCGCCTAAACAAATATCGCGGTCAGGGCCTGCGTCAACTGTAGGCAGGGTATGTACAAAAACGGTCATGGTATCGCCAATGCTTGGGCAACCAAAAGAGTAAACAACTAAAATATAGTCCGTTGTTAAAGCCGGAGAAACGGTAGGGCTTGCCACGTTTGCGCTACTCATTCCGGTTGAAGGCGACCATTGGTATGTATAATTTCCATTACCTCCCATTCCTTGTCCATTAATCACCATGGAACTGTGCAAACATAAATCTTGATCGGGCCCGGCATTTGCAATAGGCTGGGGAACTACGTTTACCGTTACCGTGCTTAACGTATCGAGGGTGCTCATATTTGAAACACATCCATTTGATGAAGTTACCACCAAGTGATAAATCGTGGTAAATACAGGTCGTGCGTAAGGGTCTTCAATGTTTGCACTATTTAACCCTGCAGCTGGTGACCATTGATACGTAAAAGGACCGGGCGCACTACCTTGGATGGTTGCGTTGATTTGGTCACCAGGCGAAGGCATGGTACAGATAAATAAATCGGGCCCCGCATTCACAATCGGTTTTGGCCTTACTGTAACGATGGTTGAATCGACATTACTTCTACAGCCATTAAAATCAACTATTCTTACATAATAAGAAGTGGTAACGGTAGGATTTGCTATTGGGTCATCATCATTTGTAGAATCCAAACCGCACCAAGTATTCGTTGAATCACACCACCATGACCAGTAATAAGGAGCAACTGTAGTTTGAATAACCGATCCATGGACCATAACTCCACCTTCACCGTCACAGAAAGAAACTGGGGGACCAGCATCAACAACCGGGTTAGGCAATACATCGACATTACCTAGCACTACGGATAGGCAACCATTGTCAACTACTGATAATGTAACCGGCTGCGGGCCAGATTGGCTAAATGAAATTCCGCACGCAGTAGGGAGTGAACTCGTGGGGGGAACACCGTTTGGAATGGACCATGAATAGGCTGCTCCGGCAGTATTTCCTGAACCGTTTGCGACTAAACAATAGCTATTCACATCTAAACATTGAGGTGAACCTTGGTAATACCAACTCGCATCTGGCATTCTGTGCACTTGAAAGATCACAGTCGCCTGTGCACTTACGCATCCATTTTCTGTAATCGTAAGGGCAGCAGATTTCTGCCCGGCTGAACTAAAAATAATATTTGCTGGATTTTGTGCGGTGCTGGTTGCAGGGAATGCATCGGGTCCAAATACCCAATTAAAAGTAGCAGTTGACCCAAAGGTTCCGCCATTTGTAAAATTAAAGGTATTCGTATTAATACATTGATCTTGGACCGGAACAATAGCAGCGATTGGAATTGGGAAAATGAAAATGCTATCAAGCGCAACATTTGAGGTACAACCGTTTTGAATTACCCTTAACGTAACATAGTTCCATCCCGGTGTGCTCCAACTCACAATATGTGGGCCTAATGTATTTGATGTAGTCGGAGTAGCACCCGGACCGAAATTCCAATTCATTTGACCCAGTGCACTTGGTCCGGTATAGGTGAGTTGTGCTATG
This sequence comes from Bacteroidota bacterium, assembly GCA_043718485.1. Taxonomy (GTDB): domain Bacteria; phylum Bacteroidota; class Bacteroidia; order J057; family JADKCL01; genus JAYSVQ01. Next base: position 1,054 of record JAYSVQ010000054.1, on the reverse strand, counting down.
CTACCTTCACATGCTGTACCCGGCAAGCCAAAGGCAGCAATCGGAATGGGGTCAACTCTAATCTGCATAGTATCCCAATCATCGCAACCCGTCGATGTATCCAAGACATATAATCTATATTGAAATACTTGAGAAAAATTACCACTTGGATATAAAATTGCGGTTGGATTGGAAACGGTAGCAGAGGAAAGACCGGTTGGGGGATACCATTGATAAACTTCATTAGGTGAAGATGGCGCACCAAGAACCGCTGAATCCCCAGCGCAACGTATTACATCTAGCCCTGCATCCGCTTCTGTAAAAGCTGATATTACAATCGAATCATTAATGACATTTGAGCAACCATTTGAATCTGTAACTGTTAAGGTGTATGGATAAACACCTAAACCAGGCGGATACTGGTGGAAAAGGCAAGAGTCATTTACATTTGGATTTGCAGATAAACCACCGGCGCCTTGCCAATTAAAGGTAAATGGCGGTATGCCTGAATTGGTTGTCGCACACAATTCTACCGGCCCACATCCTGGAATTACCACACTTTGGGTAACCCCTAATGCCCCAACATATATTTGAATCGTTCGTTGACCCTGACCTGTAATCGGGCAGTTATTATCTCTGGCGGTAAACGTAACGAAAAAAGTTCCATTTGTTGTCGGCGTCCAGGTAAAAGTTCCGCAAAGGTTTACTTGTCCAAAAACGGTATCCATTTGAAGTGGATTTGTACAATTTACAAAGGCACCTCCTGCTAAAGCTTGATTCCAAAACAGTCGAACATTCTGCGTCTGGTTCGTGTCGGCAGCGAGAATTTGAAACGAAATCGGAGAGCCTACGCAGGTTGTAATAAATGTTCCGGCAGCATTTACTGAACCACCGGAAACGTTTTGCGCCGGGCTAACCGTAGGGATATTATTGTTAGGACAATTCAAAACCGTAATCTGCATATCTCGCACCACCTGGCCAATCATGACACCGTTTCGCCATTCCTGAACATAAACACACATTACGCCGACTTGAATACTTCCAGGGTTAGGTGTCATGGTAATGTCACCCGAAA
>JAYSVQ010000530.1:0-3181 GCA_043718485.1 Bacteroidota bacterium | reverse complement strand
ATCAAGCGAGGGTCATAGGCTTTACCACACATCGCATAATTTCCGGCACCGTAACTGTTACCGATGATAAATGTAAATTTGGGTACGATAGAATTAGAAACAGCAGAAACCATTTTAGCACCGTCTTTAATAATTCCGCCCTGCTCTGACCGGGTTCCGACCATAAAACCGGTTACGTCTTGCAGGAAAACGAGGGGAATTCTTTTTTGATTACAATTCATGATAAAGCGTGCAGCCTTATCCGCAGAATCGGAATAGATGACCCCTCCAAATCGCATTTCACCCGTTTTTGTTTTTACCACTTTTCGCTGGTTTGCCACCACGCCCACGCTCCAACCTTCAACTTTTGCATAGCCTGTAAGAATTGACCGGCCGTAGCCTTCTTTATATTCATCCCAACTACCTGCATCAATCAACCGGTCGATGATTTCTTGCATGTCGTAAGGTTTACCGCGATCGGTGGGTAAAATTCCCATGATTTCGGCAGGGTCGAACTTCGGTGATTTTATTTCTGTGCGTTGAAATCCGGCTAAAGGAAAATTTCCGATTTTTTCAACGAGCGATCTTATCTTTTTAATACAGGCGGTGTCGTCTTTCATTTTGTAATCAGTCACACCCGATATTTCAGAATGTGTACTTGCCCCACCCAAGGTCTCATTATCTGTTTCTTCCCCGATTGCCGATTTCACAAGATAAGGCCCAGCTAAGAAAACTGAACCGGTACCTTCAACAATTAAGGCCTCATCGCTCATGATGGGCAAATAGGCCCCGCCTGCAACGCAGGGGCCCATAATGGCCGCAATTTGAATAATGCCCATCGCAGACATGACTGCGTTGTTTCTAAATATTCTGCCAAAATGCTCCTTGTCCGGAAAAATCTCATCTTGCAGGGGAAGGTAAACCCCCGCACTATCCACCATATAAATAATGGGTAAACGATTTTCAATACTAATTTCCTGAGCGCGTAAATTCTTTTTACCCGTAATCGGAAACCACGCACCTGCTTTTACGGTTGCGTCATTGGCAACCACGACACACAATTTACCTGACACTTTACCGATACCAGTAATCACACCCCCACTTGGGCAGCCCCCCTCTTGTTTATACATTTCGTCGCCGGCGAATGTACCTATCTCTAAAAATTCTTTTTTATCGTCGAGCAAAAGTGCAATTCTTTCTCTTGCACTTAGTTTGCCTTTTGCATTATGTTTTTCGAGCGCAGATTTTCCGCCCCCAAGTTTCACTTTTTCGAAACGGGCTTTCAAATCTGCCAATAAAAGCAGATTGGAATCTTCATTCGCATTGAAATTAGTATCCGTTTCCGGATAGGCTTTGGGTAAACTATTTTTCCCCATAAAAACGGAAATTGAAAGGCGAAAATACCCTCACAAAATTGGGATTCCTAATCAAAGCCAAAGACAAGGGAATAGGAAGGATTCAAAAAAAACTGCCTTAGTTGGTCTTATTTACTTTTTTCACCGGCTCAGGGGCAGGGCTGCTCAAGGTATAAGCAGATCCTTCCATGCTTTTTTTAATGTCGCCCGGAGTTGTTTCTGCGGGATTGTATTCAACCACGGCTTTCTTATCAGAATAAGTAACCGTTGCGGCCTGAATGGCTTTGTTTCTTTTCAAAAGGGCTTCCACTCGTTTTGGGCAGGCCTCACAAAACATACCTGTAACAACAAAAGTTGAAGAAACGAAATGAGTCTTCGGCTTTGCTTCAGATGTAGTGCCTGTCGTCTTTTTTTCAGGCGAAATAGGTGCTTGAGCTGAAAGGGTAATTACGAATGATAAGAAGAGCGGGAAGGCGAAGATTTTTTTCATAAGTAAGTAAAATTAAAGCACTTAGGGCGAACCGCCAAATGTTGGCCACCAAATCGTTTGAATATTGAAAAGGAAATTTAAAGGTTTGGATGTGAGACTGGTCAACCTGCTTTTCGAGATAAATTTGCTTATAAATTGCCAGAAAAGCAGAATCGGATTACCTTTGCCCCGGGCAGGTCAGTGCGACTAGATCCCTCCTAACTCCGTCAGATCCGGAAGGAAGCAGCGGCTGGAGGTTGATCAGTGCGATACTGATTCTGCCCTTTTTTGTGCCCAAAATTTAGGAAATGGAGAATTTTTGCTCGGAAAAGAATGACAGCAAAAATCCAAAACCAAATAAGAAATCACCTTATTTCTTGAACATTGAATCTACAAATTCACGGGGGTCAAATACCTGAAGGTCTTCGATTCCCTCTCCTACTCCAATATATTTCACCGGAATTTTAAAGAGATTGCTAATTCCAATCACCACCCCGCCTTTGGCGGTGCCATCGAGTTTAGTCAGCGCCAAGGCATTCACTTCGGTGGCTTCGGTAAAAGCAGTTGCTTGTGAAATGGCATTTTGTCCGGTTGAAGCATCAAGCACCAAAATTATTTCATGCGGGGCATCGGCCAGATTCTTGCCCATACTTTTCTTGATGCGGGTAAGCTCGGCCATTAAATTAGTTTTGGTTTGCAAACGCCCTGCAGTATCTACAATTACAATGTCATATTCACCTTTTATGCCTTCAACCACGGCATCAAATGCGACTGCCGCAGGGTCGGCATCCATTCCCTTATCCACTACCGGAATTCCGACACGGTCTCCCCAAATTTTTAGTTGATTTACGGCTGCCGCGCGAAACGTATCTCCTGCACCTAATAATACCTTAAATCCGCTTTCTTTAAATCGGTAAGCTAGTTTTCCAATGGTTGTGGTTTTTCCTACTCCATTCACTCCAACGACCATAATTACATAAGGAACTTTTTTACCACTCACTTCAAGTTTGGGTGCTGTAAATTCCGGGCTTTCTTCTTTACGGTTTTCACGTAAGATAAGGCTGATTTCATCCTTCAATAAAAAATCCAATTCTTTTGGGTCAGTGTATTTCTCTTTCGCAACGCGTTCCCGTACTCTCTCAATAATTTTTAGGGTAGTATCAACACCCACATCACTCGAAATCAAAACTTCTTCCAAATTATCTAAAACTTCATCATCTATTCTAGATTTCCCGACCAGTGTTTTTGTGAGTTTGGTGAAAAACCCTTGTTTGGTTTTTTCAAGACCTTGGTCCAGTTTTTCTTTGTTCTCTTTTTTACTAAAAAAATTAAAGATGCCCATTCTGCTGAATTAGGGGGCAAATATAAGCGGGATAAA
>JAYSVQ010000529.1:0-9669 GCA_043718485.1 Bacteroidota bacterium | reverse complement strand
TTATTTTTATATGCTGACCAAGCTACCGCCAATCGGGTGCCCTGATTATTTGCCTTCATGCAACCAAGCGTTGTGCCTGCAAATCCACCCGGGTCTTCCATTACGGCTTTTCCTGCTGAAGAAATTACCGGGTTTTCAATCCCCGAGCAATTTACTTTCCATGCATAGAACCAATTGTTCTCCCAACCGTGAGCCATTACCCAAACATCTTTTCCAAAAGGTGCCCGAACTGCGCACAATTTTTCACAGGCTTTGTCGAGAAGCGGATTGTTTTTTGAAATTACTTCGCCCAATCCACCATTCGCCTGCATGTCAACCATTGACCAGGCAATTCCACCAAAAGGGAAACCACATTGTGCGCCTGCTGTAAAAACATAATATAAAGAAGCACTTCCCGGTTTTTGAACAATTAAAGCAGATTGAGAGGATGAAAAATGCCCCCAAAGCCCATCACCATTGGCCATTTCTAAATGATTTTTATTCCAAATGATTTCTCCATTCGTATAAAAAAGCAGATTCCCGGCGCTATCGCATATCGATGCAGTACCTTCATCGGTGGTTAGGGAACTGCCCGTGAGCGCAACAGGGCCCCCCGAACTAAAATCTAAGCCTGCATTAAAGCCAAAAAACCATTTATTGTGGAGGGACTGAGTTAATCCGCTCACAAGGAATGAGTTATATAAAATAGCAAGTAGAAGAAATCGAAAGAGGCGATTCATTTGCGAATGAAAATAAGTAAAAAATGAGCTGTTGAACGGATGCTGGGCTGATTTGTCCATCTCAAGGTCTTTTCGGTTATAATTGGCCTTTGGACGGTTTACGGCTTTCCGATAAAATATTGAAAACTCGCCCACCTTCGCCTATTTCTCAAATAATCAACTTTTCGCTCTTGAGAATACGCTTCCTTCTCAAAACTAATGCTGCGATAAGCCAGATTAAGGTTTCCCCTTTTTTGAAAGAGAAAAAATAAAAACTCGAAAAGGTACCAAAAGTAAAATGGCAATAAGAGGCACTCCAGTTGTTGTTGTAAATGGATTTTCTCGTGCTGAATCAGAATTACATCCGCTTTGCTTTCTGAATCCACAAAAAAAATAAAGGGCCACAAGGCAAGCGCCCGAAAGTTCAGCTTACGCAATAAAAAAGAAACCGGAAAAAAAACCACCTTCATACGCTACGCTTTCTCAAATCTCATGCTAATTTCCTGCAAGCCAAATCATTCGGCTAAAATCCCCTACATCCACAGAAAATGGTGAATAAAAGAGCAAAACTGAAAGCCACGCTTATCCCATTTTTGCCTTTGAATTTCCGCAGTTTCAGCGGCATTTCTCTATTTCTATAAAGGGAGTTTTTCAGACACAATGAAAGCGCAAGATGCACCGCTTCGAATTGCCATTTTCGCCTCGGGAAATGGAAGCAATGCGAAGCAAATCATTGCGTATTTCAAGGGAAGACTAGACGTAGAAATCGCCCTCATTTTAACAGACAACGCAACTGCCGGGGTAATTGAAATCGCCCGAAAATCTCACATTCCGGCCCAAATTGCCACAAAAAGCGAGTATTCTGATGGGATTTGGATGAACGCCATTCTTGATAAAATGGATATTTCTTTGGTGGTATTAGCGGGTTATCTCAAAAAAATTCCAGTGTCCGTAGTTGAGAAATTTCAACACCGCATGATCAACATTCACCCCTCCCTTCTACCCGCTTTTGGAGGGAAAGGCATGTATGGCAAAAAAGTGCACGATGCGGTAATGGCACAAAAAGAAAAAAAATCGGGTATTACCATCCATTACGTTACTGAAGGATACGATGAGGGAAATGCTATTTTTCAGCAATCCATTTCCATTTTAAACGGCTGGGATGCCCATGCTTTAGGCGCTGAAATCAGAAAATTGGAACACCTCCATTTTCCTTTTGTAGTGGACAAGGTATCCCAATCCTTAAAAAAAAAACCGCTGAATGAAATGAGAGGGTTAAAAAAAATAGCGCGTGCCCTTATTTCTGTTTACCATAAAGAAGGCATAGACGAAATCATCACCGCACTTCATTCTCAAGGCGTAACCTTATACTCGACCGGGGGAACCGCAGACCATATTCGCAGTTTGAACTTGCCTGTAGTTGAAGTTTCTGACCTCACAGGCTTTCCTTCCATTTTAGAAGGCAGGGTAAAAACTCTTCATCCTGCCATATTTGGCGGCATTTTAGCCCGAAGGGATTCTGAATTGCACCAGAAAGAGGCCGAGCTTCACCAAATTCCCATGATCGATTTGGTAATTATTGACCTCTATCCTTTTGAAGAGACCTTGGCATCGGGTGCAGGTGAAGCAGCGGTGATAGAAAAAATTGATATCGGCGGCGTTAGTTTGATTCGGGCAGCTGCAAAAAACCACAACGACGTTTGCATTGTTTCTTCACGAGAAGGGTATCACACCTTTTTATCCATTTATCAAAAAGGCAATGGCTATCTGAACTTGGAAGAAAGGAAAAATTTTGCTGCGGCTGCTTTTCGGGTTTCCTCGCATTACGATAATGAAATTGCCCGATTTTTGGGTGCAGGAGATTATTTTCATGCGCAAGCGGGGCCCAAAATATCGCTCCGTTATGGTGAAAATCCCCATCAAAAAGCGAGTTTTTATGGTGATTTAAGCACTTTATTTAAGCAGTTGCACGGTAAAGAATTGTCATTTAACAATCTGGTTGATATTGAATCGGCGATTGAATTGGTAGCAGAATTCCCTGAACCCTGTTTCGCTATTATCAAACATACCAACCCTTGCGGACTCGCCTTAGGCAATACGATAGAAGAAGCTTGGAAAAAGGCATTGGAATGTGACCCCCTTTCTGCCTTTGGAGGCGTTTTGGCCTGCAATCGTGAAATAACGGAAGCAGTGGCAAAACAGATTGATGAAATTTTCTTTGAAGTGTTGATTGCGCCAAGTTTTGAATCGGCTGCGCTGGGCATTCTTCAAAAAAAGAAAAATAGAATCCTCCTTCAAAGAACGAAAACGCCGCTACAAAATGGGAGCGCAAAAAAAATTCTGAATGGATGGTTGGTTCAAGATAAAGACCAATCTCTATGTATAAACGCCGAGTATAAAACCTCTGCAAAGCCGACTGAAAAACAAATGACAGACATTCATTTTGGGGAAATTGCGGTGAAACATTTAAAGTCAAACGCAATTGCTTTGGTTCGAGAAAAACAGTTAATCGGCAGCGGAATGGGGCAAACCAGCCGAGTTGACGCGCTTAAACAGGCCATTGGAAAGGCCAAGGACCGAGGATTCAGTCTCGAAAATGCAACTTTGGTTTCTGACGCTTTTTTCCCTTTTCCGGATACAGCTGCGATTGCGAATGAGGCAGGTATAAAATGGATAGCACAACCGGGCGGGTCGGTTAAGGACCAGGAAACGATTGACTATTGTGAGGCAAATGGAATGACACTTGTGTTTACCGGACTAAGACATTTCAAACATTAAGTGCACATGACGCAAATATTTAGTAGATTGCTTTCTTTCGCGAAAAATGAAACCGAAATTCGCGTTCGGAAGCAAACAAGATTTTAAAATTTTCATTCGAAAACCAGAGAATTTAATATGGGTTTATTTGATTTTTTTTCCAGTGAGATCGCCATTGACCTAGGAACGGCCAATACGCTGATTATGTACAATGATGAGGTTTTGGTTGACGAGCCCTCAATTGTTGCACTCGACCGCCTAACAGGCAAAGTACTCGCCATCGGTAAAGAGGCGCAGCAAATGCACGAAAAGACGCACGAAAACATTAAAACCGTGAGACCCCTCAAAGACGGGGTAATCGCCGATTTTACGGTTGCAGAGCATATGATTCGGGGCATGATTAAAATGATTCATCCCGGAAAAAGATTTTTTGGCTCAAATCACAAAATGGTGATTTGCATTCCAAGCGGAATTACAGAGGTTGAAAAGCGAGCCGTAAAGGATTCTGCCGAACACGCAGGTGCCAAAGAGGTGTACCTAATACCTGAGCCTATGGCCGCTGCCATTGGAATTGGAATCAATGTCGAGGAGCCGATCGGCCATATGGTCGTGGATATTGGGGGCGGCACCACAGAAATTGCCGTGATTGCCTTATCGGGAATTGTAACAGACCAAAGCATTAGAATCGCAGGGGATGAATTCAATAACGACATCTTAGATTACATGCGTCGTCAACACAATTTGCTGATTGGCGAGCGTTCTGCTGAAAAAATAAAAATCGAAGTCGGTGCAGCCCTACCTGAACTTGACAATCCGCCACCGGATATGGAAATCAGAGGCAAAGACTTGATGACGGGAATTCCTAAAACCATTAAGATTTCTTACCGTGAAATTGCGCATGCCTTGAATAAATCCATCATGAAAATTGAGGAGGCGATTTTAAAGGCATTAGAATTTACCCCACCCGAGTTATCGGCCGACATTTATGAAAGGGGCATTCATTTAACAGGAGGCGGCGCCTTGTTGCGCGGGCTTGACATTCGCCTTCAGGAAAAGACTAAACTTCCGATTCACGTGGCTGCAGACCCATTGCGTGCGGTGGTAAAGGGAACGGGTATTGCTTTAAAAAATATTGGTAAATTTAAATTCTTGCAGCCCTAGTCCAGCTATTAAGTCTCGTTAAATGTTTGATTTGAGCTAAAACATGTGGAGGATATTAGAATTTTTGTCCCGGTCGGGCACACTGATTTTATTTATTTTACTTGAGCTCATTTCCTTTGTGCTCATTGTTACCCTAAACCCGAAGCAATCTTCTTCTTTTCAAAAATCAGCACACGAACTCGGAGGAAGTTTTTCTGAGGCGCGCCATAGCGTTTTCTCTTATTTCAGCCTGACGAAACAAAACTTAGGGCTTCAAGACGAAAATGCCCGGCTCAACAGTGAAATTGTAAAACTCAGGCAAAAAGTAATCGCCTACCGTTTTCGTTTTCCCTATTCACGGGAATATGCTTTTCCCCAAGATAGCTTGATGGCGGTTAACCATTATTCATTAATTCCGGCCAGGGTCATAAACAACAGCACACAATACGATTACAATTACCTTACTTTAAATAAGGGCGCTGCCCATGGAATCGAAAAAAATATGGGCGTTTTTTCCCCTTCTGGTGTTGCTGGGGTTGTGATTTCGGTAAGCCAACATTACAGTCTTGCGCAAAGCGTACTCAATAAAAACTTTCACTTATCTGCCAGGGTGCGGTCGAACCAAAGCATCGGCACCTTGTCATGGGAAGGTGGCGACCCAAATGAGGGTCTTCTGAATTTCATTCCCCAAACCTCTCCATTATCGTTGGGTGACACAGTGTTAAGTTCGGGGTATAGCGGGGTTTTTCCTGAGGATTTTATGATCGGTGTGGTTTCAAGAATTAAAGAAAATCAGCATACAGGATTTTACAATATAAGCGTTCGCTTCTCAACTCAATTCCGCTCATTGGATCAGGTGTACTTGATCAAACACCAGTTTCGCAATGAGATCGACTCACTTGAACAACAAGTACCAAAGTAATGCCCAAAATAATCGGTTTACTTCTTTCCTTTTTAGCCTACTTGTTGTTGCAATCGTTGGTATTCAACTATTTTACCTTAGGCGGCCTCGCTACCCCTTTCGTTTTTTTAGCATTCCTTTTATTTCTGCCCTTAAGTATAAGTTTTCCTGTAAGCATGCTCATCGCTTTTTTTTCGGGAATTTTCATCGAGATATTTTCAGCGGATTATGTGAGAGGATTACATGCATTTTCCTGCGTTTTAATGATGGCCGTTCGACTGAGTTGGATTGAACTCATCAGTACACGAAATGCCTACAAAGGAAGTGAAGAAACCTTTTTACGCGTTCAAACCCTAAGTTGGTACCTCTATTATTTTATGGTGCCTGTATTCGTTCACCACCTATCCTTTTTTCTTTTAGAGGCTTTTAGTTTTTCAAGCATGTGGAGCGTTTTATTTAAAACTGTATTGAGCTCAATTTATACGGTTGGACTGTTAATTATTTTCAGTTACCTCTTTTACATTAAATCTGAACGCCGATGAACGATTTACGAATTCGGGGTCAGGTCTTAGTGGTAGTATTTATTGCAGCCGGATTATTGTTTATCTCTAGGTTGTTTTTTCTACAGGTTTGGAGTGAAGATTATGCATTAAAATCCAATCAATTGGATATGCAAAAAATTGTAATTCGTCCGCCACGGGGAATTATTTTTGACCGAAACGAAAAAATTTACGTGCAAAATAGTCCTGTTTTCGACGTGATTTTTATTCCGGCTCAACTCTATATTCCTGACACCACCATTCTCGAAGACATTCTGGGCCTCAGCAAAGAAGAAATCAGAAAAAGGATATCGAAATACCCGAAGGGAGATTTAGAGCGGGTGCGCCCTCAAGAATTAGAACGCCAGGTAAACGCCAGACAAGCTACCCGTTTGCAAGAACGGCTTTGGGAGTTTAAAGGCATTTACCTCGAAGCCAAAAACAGCAGGGAATATATTTATCCGGTTGGCGCTAATTTCTTAGGTTACATTAATCAAGTAAATCCAGTTGACATTGAAACCGATGCAGAAGGCTATTACCAACCTCGTGATTTAATTGGGATTACGGGTATTGAAAGAGAATACGAACCTTTTTTGCGCGGAAAAAAGGGGAAGAGAATAATCTTGGTCGACGCTTTTCATCGTGAGGTTGGTAGTTATGCCGACGGAAAACTTGATGAATTACCCATAGAGGGTCGTGACATTAAATTAGGCGTAGATGCGGAACTTCAGGCATTTGGAGAAGCACTTATGCGAAATAAGAAGGGTAGCATTGTGGCAATCGAACCTGCAACCGGTGAGATTCTGGCATTCGTAAGCGCGCCTGTGTATGACCCCAATTTATTTACAGGGCGTGAATTAGGGAAGTACTACAAATTACTAGAAAAAGATACCTTAAAACCCTTGTTCAATCGGCCATTGATGGCCAAATACCCACCCGGCTCTGTCTTCAAATTATTGCAAGCGCTTGCGGCAATGTCAGATGGAATTATTACACCACAAACTCATTTTAACTGCATTGGTGCATGGCCGAGAAATAAAGGAAAACCAAAATGCCACGGTGCCCACGGCTCTCCGGAATTGAGAACGGCCATCATTCATTCATGCAATGCCTATTTTGCTGAAACTTATTATTCCTTCCTCACACACAACAAGTTTAAAGACATTCACCAATCCTATGACACATGGTGGGAACGAATGTCGAGCTATGGCTCTGGGCATAAATTGGGCATAGATATTCCCAATGAAACTGCGGGAAATTTACCCACCTCAAATTATTACGATAAAATTTACGGAAAGAAAAGTTGGCACGCCTTCACAGTTTATTCCAATTCTATAGGTCAGGGAGAAGTGCAAATGACGCCATTGCAAATGGCGAATGCGGTTGCCCTCATTGCGAATCGTGGCTTTTACGTTACGCCCCATTTCGTAACCGAAAAAAGAAATACAGATGGAAGCTGGGAACCTATCCGGTACGAAAAAATTAATCCCAAAGGGGATACAAGTCACTACAACATTGTCGTAGAAGCAATGGCGGATGTGGTAAGTTTTGGAACGGGCACGATGGCCCAAATAGACAGCATAATTGTTTGCGGTAAAACGGGAACTGCAGAAGACCCACCCCGAAAAGACCATTCTGTATTTATCGCTTTTGCGCCAAAAGATAATCCCAAAATTGCGATTGCCTGTATTGTAGAAAATGCGGGCTGGGGAGGCTCTTGGGCTGCACCAATTTGTAGCTTAATGATGGAAAAATACCTCAACCGAAAGATAAAGAATGAGGCTAAATTGAAACGAATTTTAGATGCTGACTTTATTCGCAGCCCGGCAAGCGGAGGTACCGCACCATGAGAAAAAAGGTAAATATTGATTGGATTACCGTTTTAGTTTACATCGCCTTAGTCGTTTTTGGTTGGATGAACATTTATTCCACCTCCGCAAAAGATGAAGCCGGCGGTTTGATGTCCATGTTTGACCTAAATACATATCACGGAAAACAATTTATATTTATTGCCATTACCTGGTTGATTTGTGGCTTCGTGCTAATGCTCGACACAAAGTTTGTTGAGGTAACCAGTTACATTTTCTACGGCATTACCATTGCATTAATGATTGTGGCGGTATTTTTTGCGAAAGAAACCAAGGGAGCATCCGCATGGTTTCAGGTTGGGGGTTTTGGCGGACAGCCAACTGAATTTGCCAAAGTGGGCACCTTGATGGCCCTCGCAAAATTTATGTCGCGGTACAATTTTTCTATGAAAAATTCTCGTGACATGCTCATTGTCGCAGGAATTTCTTTGTTGCCAATGCTATTGGCGCTGCTGCAAAATGATGCAGGTTCTGCCATCACTTTTTTCGCACCCATTTTAATGTTGTACCGCGAGGGCCTTCATCCCTTGTTTTTGGTTTTTCTGTTTGTATCGGGTTTTGTTGCGGTAATATCCATCATCCTAACCAACATTCCTTACATAAGTGCGATTTTAGTCTTCATTTATTTTGGCATTGGAGTCATCTCTTTGTATTTATTGCGATGGCGATTTCTGAATTTTCACATTGTACTATTTGTTTACTTTTCTATCATTAGTCTTTTTGCAAACCACGTGCTGAAAGATTATCAAAAATTAAGAATACGTGTTCTTGTGGTTTCTGAAGAAACTTTGAATAAAGAAATGGAGGAAAAGTATGGAAGAAAAGCAAGAGGAAATCAAGATGTGGGCTACCAATTAAGGCAATCTATGGTTGCAATTGGCTCTGGTGGAGTTTGGGGAAAAGGGTACGGAAATGCAACGCATACAAAAGGTGACTTCGTACCTGAAGAACACACCGATTACATTTTTTGTGTCGTTGGAGAGGAACACGGCTGGATGGGCTCAACCTTTTTGCTCATTGCCTATCTTTTTTTACTCTGGCGGATGACCTGGTTAGCCGAAAATTCAAAAAGCCGCTATGGTAGAATCTATGGATACGGCGCCGCTTCCATCTTGTTTATTCACTTTGTTATCAATGTCGGAATGACCATTGGCATGGTTCCCACGATTGGTATTCCCCTTCCTTATTTTAGTTACGGCGGTTCTGCGATTTTAAGTTTTTCTCTCATGCTTTTTGTTCTCGTAAATTTGCACTCTTACCGTGTCAATATTCTTGGCGACAAGGCCATTTAATTCTGTATTTCCTCCTTGTTTTTTTTACATTTGAGCAACAAACCTTTTGGGTATATGAAAAAACACATGTCATCAATTTCCGGCCTCTTCATTTTGCTTTCTTTTGTCCTTTTATCTACGGGCTGCCCGGTTGGAATTAAATTTCCATTGGCAAAACAAGGATCAGCGAAAATCGACAAAAATTTAATTGGAACCTGGGTGGTTCAGGAAGCAGACAAAGAAATGGTAAAAGTTAAAGTTTCTAAAAAGGATGATGAAAGTTATGCGATTGAGGTGTTGGAAAAAGGAGAACTCTATTCATTGGAAACCAGTGAACTTACCGCTTGGGTAACTGAACTCGATGGTGCCAAATTTATTGTTGCCCATCCCAATGAGGGTGAAGATTTTTATCATTATCAATACAGATTTGATGGAAAAGTATTAGTGACCAACGATGTTTCTTTGCTCGATGGAGGCATAGATGCCGTCACCTCA
>JAYSVQ010000528.1:0-3198 GCA_043718485.1 Bacteroidota bacterium | reverse complement strand
TAGCTTCCATTGAAGATTCTGTATGTGGAACAATGCGAAGTCTTTCTTTGGGAATGAGTTTCCCTGTTACTTTACAACGCCCGTAAGTTCCATTTTCAATTCTGCCCAATGCAGCTTCTAATTGCTGAATAAACTTCTTTTGGCGAACCAAAAACATTTCATTTTGCTCTTTATCGACTGAGTCTGTACCGTATTCGGTCATGTTATAACCATCGGCAGCCATCTCATTGGTTTCCTTTAAGGCCTCACTCAATTTTCTAAATTCCTCTTTCGCGTCTTTTAATTTGATATCAATAATGTTCTTGAATTCCTTCAACTCCTCTTTAGTGTAAAACAATCTCTCTTTTTCACCTGGTGGTAAAGAAGCTTGCTTTATTTCAGGTACCATTGGTTCTGCCAATGGGCCTTTTTTCACCATCATATTTGGCGGTGGAGGCAAATTAGGAATGGGTTTTTCAATTTTAACTTCCTTTTTTGGGGCTACCTTTTCGACTTTTATTACCGCCTTTTCTATTTTTTTAGGTTCCGGCTTTGGGGCGGGCTCCTTTTTAGCGATCTTAACTGGAACTACCTTTTTAGGCGCCTTTTTCTCAATTACCTTTTCCGCTTTTTTTGCCTTCTTTACCTTAAGCTCAGGTTTAGCTGGTTTTACCTTTGCGGCTACTTTTTTAACAGGAGCCTTTGCTTTTGGGGCGGCTGCTTTTTTTGCAGCCGGCTTTACTTTAGCCACTACCTTTTTAGCAGGGGCTTTTGTTTTGGTTGCAGGCTTTTTAACAGCAGGTTTTGCTGCTTTTGCCTTTTCTTTGCCTGGTTTCTTAGCGACTGCCTTTTTAGGCGCTTTTGATGCTTTTGCCATTTTACTTGGAAATAAAGATTATGCCTTTGACTTCATTTAACTCAAATTCTTGACCTTTAGTGAGTTGATCAACGATTTTAAGCTCAGAGGCCAAAGTTTCGGCGCAAATATACTGCAAAAAGTTTTCTACGGATTCATTCCACTCTTCGTTTGAAGAAATATGAACCTTAATTTTATCTGTTACTTCGAAATTGAGGTCTTTTCGAATATTTTGAATACGATTAACTAATTCACGGGCCGTGCCTTCGCGTCTTAATTCCTCATCTAATGACAGGTCAAGGGCCACTGTAATTTTTCCATTGCTGGCTACAGACCAGCCGGGAATGTCTTCACTAACGATTTCAACATCTTCAAGTGTTAGGGTAAAAGGGGCATTATTGAGGTTTAAATCCAATTTTCCCTCTTTTTCGATTCTCGAAATGTCTGTTTTATCGAATGCATCAACCAGAATGGCCAAGTCTTTCATTTGTTTTCCAATTTTTGGACCAAGACTTCTAAAATTGGGCTTTATTCTTTTTACTAAAATTCCACTATCGTCAGTTAAGAATTGAAGCTCTTTAATGTTGGTCTCACTCAAAATCAATTCTTTTACTTTTTCAATTCTGGATTGATTCGCAGGGTCAGTTGCAGGCACCAACATTTTTCTCAGCGGCTGGCGTAGTCGAATATTGACTTCCTTCCTTTTTCTAATGCTATGAGATAAAGAAGTGATTTCTTGTGCGAGTGCCATTCTGGCTTCTAATTCCAAATCAATTTCTTCGGGGCGCCATTTCGGGAAGCTACTTAAGTGTACGGATTCAACATTCTCACGAAGGGAAACTATATTTAAATCCCTGAATAATCTTTCAGAAAAGAAGGGAGCAATTGGGCTCATTAACCTCGCAATCGAATCTAAACACTCGTACAAAGTTTGGTAAGCGGCAACTTTGTCTTCATTCATTTCTCCCTTCCAATATCTGCGTCGAGAAAGCCTTACAAACCAATTTGAAAGATGATCTGAAACAAAGGATTCGATTTCTCTGCCTGCCCGTGTTGGGTCATAATCATCAAAGGCTTCCTGAACTTTTTTAATCAGAGAATTGAGCATGGAAAGTATCCACCGGTCAATTTCTGTTCGCTTGGAAAAAGGAATTCTTTCGCCTTCATATGCAAATCCATCTATGTTTGCGTATAAAGCAAAGAAATTATAGGTATTATAAAGGGTGCCAAAAAAGCCTCTTGTACATTCTGTTATACCATCTTCATTAAATTTCAGATTATCCCAAGGTTGGGCATTGGTTACCATGTACCAACGGGTCGCGTCAGCGCCAAATTTCTCTAAGGTAATAAAGGGATCAACTGCGTTTCCAAGGCGCTTCGACATTTTGTTTCCGTCTTTGTCGAGGACCAGGCCGTTTGCAATTACATTTTTAAAAGCTACGCTATCAAAAAGCATAACGGCGATGGCATGTAAGGTAAAAAACCAGCCACGGGTTTGGTCAACACCCTCAGCAATAAAATCAGCAGGGAATGAAGAACGAAATGCCTCTTCATTTTCAAAAGGCCAATGCCATTGTGCATAGGGCATAGCACCTGAATCGAACCAAACATCTATTAAGTCTGTTTCTCTCTTCATAGGAAGACCGGAATCACTGCAGAGAATTACCTCATCTACCATTGGGCGGTGTAGGTCATATTCCCTTTCCCAAGATTTTTCTTGGGCGCTTGTCATAAAACCTGCCTCAACTGACCTATGAATTTCTTTTCGCAGATCCTCTATTGACCCAATGCACTTATCCTCACCGATTTCGGAACGCCAAATGGGAAGGGGAACGCCCCAAAAACGAGAACGAGATAAGTTCCAGTCAACTAAATTTTCTAACCAATTTCCAAAACGTCCGCTGCCGGTCGAAGCCGGTTTCCAATTAATGGTTTGATTGAGTGCTACCAATCGGTCTTTAACGGCGGTTGTTTTCACAAACCATGAATACAAGAGATAGTACAATATTGGCTTGTCGGTTCGCCAACAATGGGGATAGGTATGCTCGTATTTTTCTGCCTTGAAACAACGATTTTCCGTTTTCAATTTGATGACAATGCGCTCATCTACTGTAAGGTACTTTTCCTTGCCTTGCTTTTTTGTTTCTGCTATTTTTTCCTCTTCAGACAAATAAGCTTCTTTAACATACTCACCTGCAAAATCAGTAACTTCTTTCACAAATCTGCCCTGGCGGTTCACGAGGGGAATTAAAACGTCTTCCTCATTTTTAACCAATAGCGGGGGCACTCCATTTTGTTTGGCAACCCTAAAGTCATCAGAACCAAATGTAGGGGCGAGATGCACAATTCCGGTTCCGTCTTCG
>JAYSVQ010000527.1:0-3201 GCA_043718485.1 Bacteroidota bacterium | reverse complement strand
CATTGCAAATTTGACGATTTCATACAATCCACCTGATATTTCCTCGACAGGTTGGTTGGATTTTATTGAATTGAATTATCAAAAAGAACCCAATGTTTTGGGTACAGCCCCCTGGTTTTTTGCGCTCAGTCAGACCCATGGGGTGGGATCGGTTCAACAAATAGCTTTAACCGGAGCCGCCGGAAAAAGAATTTGGAACATCACCGACCCCGTTAACATTGTGCAGCAAGCCTATAGTCAAAACGCAGGAACGGTTACCTTTTCGGTTGAGGTTGAGGTTCCAAAAAGATTCGTCGTTTTAGACCCCAATGTTACCTCTCGGCCTGCATCAGTAGTGAGTGTGAACAATCAAAACTTACATGGCTTAGCCCAGGCCGATTATTTAATTATTTCTCCGCCGCCTTTTTTAACCCAAGCAAAAACGCTTGCTGAATTTCACCGTCAAAAATCGGGGTTGTCTGTACATGTTGTGAACCTCTTAGAGATTTACAATGAATTTTCTTCTGGTGCGCAGGACCCCACGGCAATTCGGGATTTTGTAAGAATGTTTTATTTGCGCGCCTTAGGCGACCCTGACGAAATGCCTCAATATGTTTTGTTATTTGGGGACGGCACATATGATTACAAAAGAAAGGTAGCAGGCCCGGGCGGAAATTTTGTTCCAACCTACCAAAGCCGAAAGTCTTTCTTGCCAACCGAGAGTTATACCTCAGATGATTATTTTGGTTTTTTGGATGACGGCGAAGGCAATTGGGGTGAGTATTCAGGATATGAAGGGGGAAAACACGATATTCTTGGCGCGATGTGGGGAGATTACGTCCAAGAAACCCATTACCTTGATGTAGGTGTAGGTAGAATTCCATGTAATAATTCAGAGGAAGCTGATGTTGCCATCGAAAAAATTCTGAATTATAAAACGAATCCACAAAATTTTGGAACCTGGCGCAATACTGTTTTACTCGCTGCCGATCATAAAGACCAAGATTCGAACATCCACGCTGCTCAGGCAGATTCATATACGCCCATCATTCAAGCAAATGCACCTTGTGTAAATATTGACAAGGTTTATTTGGACAATTACCAAATGGTAAACACACCAAATGGAAATCGTTTTCCGGATGCGAAGAATGAGTTAATGGAAAGAATGAAAAAGGGAAGCCTGATATTGAATTATACCGGTCATGGAGGAGAAACGGGTTGGTCAAATGCAAAAATTTATGAGTTTCAAGATATAGGATCCCTGGAAAACGGCTATAAATTACCTGTATATGTTACCGCAACGTGTGAGTTTGGGCGCTTCGATGACCACACCATTCAGTCTGGTGCAGAGCGGGTGTTTTTAAATCCAAACGGAGGTGCGATTGCTATGCTCACCACCGTTCGTGTGGTTTACTCCCATCCGAATTGGGAATTGAACAAACGCTTTTATGATCATGCATTTGACAGAGATTCCGCAGAAAATCGTTTTTACCGACTCGGCGAAATTTTCATGAAAACAAAAAATGATGCTTGGCCAACAGGAACAATTAACAACAGAAATTTTACTCTTTTGGGTGACCCCGCATTGACTCTTAATTACCCTCAATATCAAGCTGTGGTTGATTCCATAAACGGAATGGGTACCGGTGGAATCATTCCCGATACGATTAAATCCCTATCTCTGATTAAAGTAAAAGGCCACGTTGAAGATGAATTCGGAAATCCATTGCCTACCTATAATGGAACTCTTTATGCAACGGTTTTTGACAAGCCAAGTAAATTCATAACCAAAAGGTACCCGATTACTTTTTTCTGGCAAAAAAACCGCCTTTTCAATGGAACATCTACCATTTCAAATGGCGCCTTCTCCTTTGAATTTGTTGCGCCATTAGATATTTCTTACGAAACCGGAACGGGAAAAATCAGTCTTTACCTTGAAAATCAAATCAACGATGGAGGGGGTTGTTATTCAAATCTTTATGTAGGAGGAACTGGAGATATAGTCGATGACAAAGGCCCTGCAGTTGATGTTTTTATGAACTCTGACAAATGGGCGGATGAGGGAATGGTAAGCCCTGACCCACTATTGTTGGTTAAGGTGTTTGATGATAATGGAATTAATACTTCCGGAAACGGAGTGGGCCATGAACTTACTTGTATTCTTGATGATGATGAGAACAACTTAGTGGTTCTAAATGAATACTATAGCGCAGAAGTTAACAATTATAAACAAGGTCAAATTAAATACCAATTCAATGATTTGGCCGAAGGGGTACATAATGTGCGAGTTAAAGTTTGGGATGTAGCCAACAACTCTGCCGAAGACATGACCTCATTTGTCGTCGCAGATGATGCAAAAATGGCCTTAGGACATGTTTTAAACTATCCGAACCCCTTCACAACCCATACTCGGTTTATCATTGAGCACAATAACAATAATCAAACCCTTGACGCAATGGTCAAAATTTACACCGTTTCAGGGGTTTTGGTAAAAAGCCTGCAAGAGGTCTTTTATGCAGAAGGAAATTTGTTTTGTGATTTAACCTGGGACGGCCTCGATGAATATGGAAATACCTTAGGCAGGGGAGTCTATGTATATCAAGTTCTTCTAAAAAACCGAGAAAGCGGACAAAGTGTTTCTACCTTCGAGAAACTAGTGGTTTTAAGGTAATTTTACGCGCCTTTTTGGAAATTGAAAAATTGCCCTTTATTTTTGATACGGTAAAAAAAACAAAGGCCTATCGCTTAAATTCTACTTTTGCAGGTTCATTCTTTAACTTTGGTACTTCCTGCGGATTTAGTAGATATTTTATGCGCAAAAACATTTTAAAAATTACCCTTGCTTTAACCCTCTTTTTTGGGTTCGAAAATCAATTGAGGCTTTCTGCACAGACACAGGTTATTGCCGGTCAAGAAATTCGTGCAATAACCACAGCGGTTCCCTTTTTATTAATTGCACCAGATTCCAGATTTGGCGCTTTAGGAGATGGCGGTGTTGCGCTCTGTGAAGATGCAAATGCAACCCACTGGAATCTTTCTGGTCTGGCCTTCACCAAAAACAGAGCAGGCGTGGGCTTGTCTTATACCCCATGGTTGCGACAGCTCGTTCCCGACATTAACCTTGGCTACCTTTCCGGCTTTTATAATCTTGGAGAAAGAGGCGGAGTAATTGCAGGCTCCTTGCGTTTTTTCTCTTTAGGTGAAATTATTTTTACCGACCAA
>JAYSVQ010000526.1:0-9720 GCA_043718485.1 Bacteroidota bacterium | reverse complement strand
TTGCGATGACCCAATTGATTTTGCCTTAACAGAACCATAATTTCTAGCCATCGATAGGCTTTTCATTCACATTTGAGAAAGACCCATTTGCCTCCGGTGCGGGTTACGCATTAGTAATTCTCTATTACTCGGAACTAATTCCCTATATCCTATTCTAATTTCTTCCTACCGGCGTGCTTTGAATTAGATTAACAATGTGGATTATGTGCCTGTCCAATCAATGCTTTGTAAAGAGAAAAAGACACATTCAGAATAGTTTCAAATAGGTATTTGTACTGAAAACAAATAATTCCCTGCATCTGATTGTAAAGCAATTAAGAGAAAAAAGAATTTTCTAAATCCTTCAGAAATTACAATTGTTCTTTGAAAAGGCTTGAGAATCTTATTGAAATAGCCTGTCAATGTGCATAAGCCTAGAAAATTAAATTGGGCTTTTAGACTGATGCGCCTCGGTGCTTAAGCGGGGTATATTTGTAAGTAGTAATTAGGAGAGAGGATATAGTGAAAAAACCGACCCATTTTATCATCGCATTGTTTCTGCTGAACTGTCTGTATGCACCGGCTCAATGGTCATCTCTTGCCCAAGCCCCTGTTGCCCGTTGGGGCGCAAGCGCCTGCTATCATGATGCCTATTCTTATTTAATAGGCGGTGATGCTGGTTCAGGCCCAACAGGCCTCATCCAGCGGTTCAAGCCATCTTCCGGAACCTGGCAAACCCTCACTACCATGCCAACGGTTAGAACCTACGCTGCTGCTGTAGCTGCCACAAACAACAAGATTTATGTTTTTGGGGGAAATCAGGGTAGCCTTTGGCTCAACACAGTTGAGGAATTTGACCCCTTTACCCATATCTGGACCACAAAAGCAAGCATGCCCTGCGCGAGAATGGGCCTCGCCGCCGCAGAATACAATGGTAGAATCTATGTAATAGGCGGTTGGAATGGCAGCATGCTTAACTCTTGTGACATTTACGACATCGCAACCGATAGCTGGAGCACAGGCCCCGCGATGCCCCATCCGGTATTTCAAATGCAAGCTGCTGCTATCTCAAACCGAATTTATGTTGTCGGGGGATTTAATGGAGGTGGGGTGCGTGACTACAACCAGGTGTTAGATGCTCAAACCCTGGTTTGGACCACCGAAGCCACCCTAACCACACCTCGTTATTTGCACGGCGTAGCGGCTGCAAACGGAAAAATATTTGCCATTGGGGGGTTTCCAAACACAGGTGTGGTTGAAAGTTACGATCCAGCAAATGGAGTTTGGTCAACTGAAACTTCATTAACGGTGCCAAGAACAAGGGTTTCAGCCTCATCTGATGGAACCTGCGTGTATGTGGCCGGAGGATTTACCACCAGCCCGTCTTATATTCATGAATCTTTTTGCCAACTCGGGCCTTTAGATGCAGGCAGCCTTGAATTAACCCTAAACCAGACCGAAAATGCCCTTTTATTGAATTGGAAAGACAATTATGCAAACGGTCTAGTTTATGAACTTGAAATGCAAAATCCATCAGGCGAGGTGGAATCAATCGCCCGCCTAAATGGAATTGGTACAACGCAATATTCCTTCTCTTTTCATAATTCCTTTCAGGAAACCTGTCTGTTCCGGGTTTCCTCTATTGACCCGGATGGTGGGGTGCGGAGATCGGAATGGGTTCCTTATTATGCAGGATCGGAGAAAAACGCTTGGTTCAGATTCATTACGCTTCCGGGAGGGGCAAAAGGAACTGAAGTGTTTTTCCCCGGCGACAACGCCTGGCTCGGCATTCAGATTTTAGACCTGCAAGGAAAACTCATGTGGGAAAACCGTACCTCCACCCCCCAATCGGGTGCAATGATTTTCAGCCTGCCTGAGCATTTGCCAAGCGGACAAGTCTGGGTGATTAAACTCAGTAATGGCCGGCAAATGCTCAGCGGTAAGGCGGTTTGGGAATAAGCTGAGAAAGTGAATTTAGCCTGTAATGCTAGATAAGAAAAGGATTTCTCAGCCCAAAATTACCAAAAGAGAAAAAAGTTAAATTCTAAAACAGCTTTACAATCGTCCACCCTGCGCCGCCAAAGTCGGGGTGGCCATCTTCAAAAGATTCGACCCGAGCAAGGGTGTTGAGGTAGTTTCGAACTGCGGTTTTTAAGGCTCCCGTTCCCTTGCCGTGGAGAATGCGAACCTCCTTGAGGCCACCGACTGTGGCATCATCCATAAACTTTTCAAGGATGGGCAAAGCTTGCTCGACCCGCAAACCAATAATATTGAGTTCCTGTTGAATGCCGGCCATTTTCTCGACTTTGATTCCCTGTCCCCGATAGGCAGGTTTTTCTGAACCTCCCCCTCGCTCAACCTTCACTAATTGATTTAATTTTGCCGTAAGACGAATGTCGCCAACCCTAACGACAGCACGTCCGCGCTGAATGTCGAGTACCTGTCCCAGGCTTTCATTGTCCTTAATCTTTACCCAATCTCCGGTTTCAGGTACTTGCCCAATAATTTCGGTAATGGTTTCTTCCTCAATCGCATCCATTGCTTCCATTTCCTGAATTTCGGGCAGCTCAAGCGGTTGAATCGTTTCGATGGTCTGTTTAAGTTGCTCTCTTAATTCTTTGGTTTTCTCTTTTTGGGCCTCTGCTTCTCTGATTTCCCGAATGGTTTTATCGATTTGGCGATTAGCTTCCCTCAAAATTTGGATTGTCTGTTCCTTTCCTTCCTTCAAAACCTTCGACCTTTTTTTATCCAAATCGCTTTTCAGTTCCTTATTTCTTTCCAGCAAGAGTTTCAGTTCTTTGTTTAAGGCACGGTTTTCATCTAAAATACGGTCAAGTTCAGCTTTTTGGGCCTCTGAATCCTGCAACAGAGATTCATACTGCATTTGGCCTTGATCCATTCGGCTTTCTGCAAATTGGAGTAATGTTTCGGGCACGCCCACCTTGCGGGCGATTTCAAAGGCAAAACTACTTCCGGCAACGCCATTCAACAGTTTAAAGGTGGGACTCAGGGTTTCAGGGTCGAATTGCATGGCCGCATTTCGAATGCCCGGATTGTGTGCCGCAAAGGTCTTTAGGTTTCCATAATGGGTGCTAATCAGTCCAAAAGCACCTTTTTCGAGAAAAGCATTCAAAAATGCTTCAGCCATTGCTCCGCCCATTCGGGGGTCGGTTCCGCTGCCGAACTCATCAATCAGAAAAAAGGAATCCTTATCCATAGACTTGAGCATCAAGTTCATTTGGCTCAGGTGCGAGGTATAGGTACTCAGGTCGTTTTGAATGCTTTGCTCATCTCCGATATCGACAAACATTTCCTTAAACCAAGGAAAGCGGCTTTGGTCATCGCAAGGCACGGGAATTACACTTTGCACCATAAGCACGAGTAGTCCAGCCATTTTTAGGGCAACAGTCTTTCCCCCTGCGTTTGGGCCAGAGATTAACAGGATGTGCCCTTTAGGGTCAAGTTCAATGGAATTGGGAATCGCTCTGGTTCCGCCGGCCATTTCCTTTTTCAATAATAATGGATGTTTTCCGTTGAAAATCAGTAGTTCATGTAATTCTATATCAAGTATAGGATAAAGTGATTGATGGCTTTGGGCATAGGCTGACTTGGCCCACAAAAAGTCCATTCGGGTGATGAAATGGCGCATGCTTGCCAATGCAGGCACATTTTCTCGAATCAGCGCTGAAACCTCGACCAAGAGGCGCAGCACCTCAGCCTGTTCATCGAGGCTTAATTTCTTTATTAAGTTATTCATTTCCAGCACTTCGTGTGGTTCAACATAAAGTGTTTGGCCAGACTGAGAAATGTCGTGAATAAAGCCCGGAACCTTGCCTTTGTAATCAGCATTGAGGGGAATCACGAGTCTATCGTTGCGAAAGGTAATTTCCTTTTCGGCTGTCCAGCCTTGTGCAACCGCATGTTTAATGATGCGGTTGAGGGCCTGCCTTAATGCCCCGGAAACCTTGTTTCGCTCTGCACGCAGGTTGCCTAATTTTGGGGAGGCAGAGTCTTTGATTTGCCCATTGTCATCGAAGAGGCGGGAAATTTCTTTAATAAGGATGGGCGGAATCAATACATCGGCATATTTTGCCCAAATGGCAGGGCACCGCTCTCTTTTACTTTTGAGCCATGAAACAAGCGATTGGCCCATTCGCATCCATTTCAAGAGGGAAAAGAGGTCTGCTGTGTTTAGCCAATTACCCGGAATGCTTACCTCGTTTAATAATCGTGAGACAGAAAAACCAAAATCAAAGGGGGCATCGCTGTCTTCGATAAACAAACTCAGGGCTTCACGGGCCAGAATCAACTCTTCTCGGGCTACTTCTTTTTTGCGAAAAGGTTTAAGGGCAAGGCAAAAGGCTTTTGCATCTTCTGTTTGTGCCCGTTGGGCGAGAGATTGAAGAATTTCAGGGAATCCGAGTTTTTCGAGGGCCGAAGGGCTGGTTTGCATCTTATTCAGCTATCGGCATCTTAGTTTGATGCTCTTGTTTCTTTTGGTAAGGCACCAATTCCAAATTCAACAGGTCAATTACCCGTGAATAAATAGAGTCGAGAATCTGGGGTTTACCCTCATAATAGCTCAAACTGCTTAAAAATCGCTCGCCCCCGATTCCATAATGTGCAAGTATTGCCTTGTTATAATCCTGGTATTGGTCGGTACGCAAAGCAGGGTCTGGTTCTGTAAGGTCAATGCCGGCATGACTCAAATGAAAGTCTTTGAGCACAATGACCATACTATCCTCTGAAATCAAGTTCTTTGGTTTCCCTTTTGAATTGCAAGCTGAAAGCCCAAAGCTGAGCGCCAAAGCCCAAATAAGGGTGATTCGAGAAAAAGGAAATGCTGAGAAAGTATTCAAGGGCACAAAAATAAAAGCAAAGTGCGGGATAAAACGGAAGTCTTTGGAAAATTCGTCTGTTCTTGTGGAAATTTGAGAATAATTTGAGCGCAAAAGGGTTTTACAAATGTTCCCGAATTGCTTTTTTTTGTAGGCTGAATGAAAGAACTGCTTCGTAAGGTTCGAAAATTGGAAATCAAAACCCGCCGAATGGTTGAAAACACCTTTGCGGGGGAATACCATTCTGCCTTCAAGGGCCAAGGCTTGGAGTTTGATGAGGTGCGCTTGTACCAATATGGAGATGACATTCGCTCGATTGACTGGAACGTCTCTGCCCGAACCGGAGATGTTTTTGTGAAATTATATAAGGAAGAAAGAGAACGAACGATGTTTGTAATCTTTGATATTTCTGCCTCAGAGAATTTTGGAGGGGAAGAAAGCAATAAACTGCAAATCGGAACCGAAATCGCAGCGATTCTCTCTTTCTCGGCATTAAAGAACAACGATAAAATAGGATTGCTTACCCTTACAGACCGCATTGAGCGGTTTTTTCCGGCTGAGAAGGGACGAAAACATGTGCTT
The DNA here is from genome assembly GCA_043718485.1 of Bacteroidota bacterium. Taxonomy (GTDB): domain Bacteria; phylum Bacteroidota; class Bacteroidia; order J057; family JADKCL01; genus JAYSVQ01. Next base: position 4,321 of record JAYSVQ010000526.1, on the reverse strand, counting down.
TCTGTGATTCGGGGCTTATTGTCACATAAGCCCGGCAAGCCGGGCACAAATTTGAAAGCAGGTTTTGACTTTGCGCGAAAGGTGCTTCAGCGCCGCTCAATCGTAATTGTGATTTCTGACTTTATTGATGAGGGATATGAAAAGACCCTTTCTCAATTGGCGACCAAACATGAGGTAATTCTCATTCGATTGTTTAGTCCGAAAGAGATTTTAACCAAGGGAAGCGGTTTTATTCCTGTGATGGATGCCGAAAGTGGCAAGATGCGTTGGGTAAATGCCTCGAACCGGGGATTTCGCAATCGCTTGCAAGCCAAGTTTGAAAGCATAGGGCTGAATCTCGAAAGCCTCGGTCATAAAAACCGGATGGATGTGCTCAACATCAATACCGAAGAGGATTATGTTTCGGCCCTTGAGAAGTTTTTCAGGAAAAGAAATTTAAGGAGGAAGCGTGGTTAAGCCCATCCGATTTCTATTCCCCATCCTTTTTTATTGTCTTCTCTCCCACCCTTTGTTGGCGCAAGAGATAAAAGGCAGCCTAAGATTTGATGAGGACTCACTCGACCTGGGCCGGCCCACCAAAGTGTGGATGGAGATTCAACACCCCTCAGATGTGGTGGTGGTTTTTCCGGATTCGGCCAGTGATTTTGATTCCTGGGAAATTGCGGAAGCGATTCCTTTTGCGACCGAAACTAAGAATCAGGTAAGTACTGACAAAAAGGCTTATCTCATTCGCAGTTTTGAAATCGACAGCATGCAGTACCTGCGCCTTCCTTATCGATTTTTATTGGGCCCGGATACGGTGCTGCGTTTTACCGATTATGACTCTATTGCTTTTCGCACGCGCATTCCGGTTATGCCCGACTCGGCGGTGTTTTTCTCGCATGCCGGCCTCACAGATATAAGTGACACCCCTGACTATTTATTGTGGGGTTTGATTATTGTCGTTGTGCACGTATTCATCGGGCTGTTGTTTGTGTTGCTGAGAAAACCCATTCGCAGGGTTTTTGCCATGCGCAAATTGGAAAAAGAATGGAAAAAGGTAACGGAACGATTGGGGAAAACACAACAGTTGATTCCGCAACCGCAGGCATTTATGAACGAGGTAAATTTTATTTGGAAGCACTATCTTGATCCGCAAAAACATTTCTCGCTCGCTACGCTTTCCTCATCTGAATTGGCGCAGACCCTTCCCCAATTGGCACAATTAGATTCGGGCGAACAAAATGCATTGCTGCAACTTTCACAAAAAGCTGACTTGGTTTTGTATGCAGGTAAGGCCATGAACGAGCAACAATTGATTTCGGTTCCCCAACAATTGCAAGATGTGTTGAAAAAGGAATTTGAAAGAAGAAAGGCAGAACTGGCAAAATGATAAAGAATTATTATGCCAATCCTGAATTCTTTTGGCTGCTTGTCTTGCCCATCGCCTGGTTTTTGTGGTACCTGATTGATTACCTGAGAAACAGGCGCCTCATCATTCGATTTAGTTATGACCCACAAAAGATATTAAAGTCGCGCATCAGTGGGGCCTTTTTGATTTGGCTTCCTAAACTGTTGCAAATGGCGGGATTGGTGCTTTCAATTTTTGCGATGGCAAGACCACAAACTTCACTTGAAACGATAAAACGTTTTGCAGAGGGCATCGACATCATGCTTATAATGGATGCTTCAGGAAGTATGGAAACGCAAGACTTTGTACCGAATCGACTTGAAGTGGCAAAGGAACATGCGGGTAAATTTATTGAGGGCCGGGTTGATGACCGTATCGGCATTATTCTATTTGCTGAGGATGCTTTTTCGTATGTGCCGCTTACACTGGATTATGAATTTTTGAAGAAACAAATCAAAGCGATCAGCTCTAATATTATGCCGAAGGCAGGCACTGCTGTAGGTTCGGCAATCGCTATCGGCATCAACCGAATGTTGGAGAGTAAGAGTCCGTCTAAGGTGATGATTCTAATGACCGATGGCGCCAGCAACCGCGGACAAATCGACCCTGTCATGGCGGCACGGCTTGCAGTCGATGAGAAAATAAAAATCTATTGCATCGGCATAGGTAAGAAAGAATTTGTGCAACAAGGGCCTTTTGGCACATCCCAAACGGTAACGTCTGACCTTGATGAGGAATCGCTGAAAGAGATTGCAGCCATCACCGGAGGTGAGTTTTTTCGCTCGACCGATGAGCAAGGCCTAGGCACTATTTTTTCACGTATCTCGAGCATGGAAAAAACAGAGGTGATGGAAGAAAACCAAAAAGACATAAGCGACTTGTATCCCAAGTTTTTGTTTTGGGGCTTTTTGTCTTTTGCTGCTGCTTTTCTGTTGATTTTGGTGGGCTTGTTTAATCCGTTGGAGGAGTAGGTTTTTTGGCTACGCTCCGGTGCCAAGAAGAAAACCACCCCTTGCCCCCTCCTTGGGGAAGGAGGAGCACAAATCAGAGCGAGAACGGAGAGCGAGAGCGAGTGCGACCGTTGCCTAAATCCGCCCGGCGGGAGAGCGAGTGCGAGAATTGCTTGGCCGCCGAAGCGGGGCTTAGGAAAGTAAAGTTTATTTACAAACTCATCCTCCACGGCGGACAAACTCTCCCCGTTTTTTCCGGCGGATAAAACTGCCCCTCTCTTTGGGAAATAGAGGGGCTGGGGAATCAGAGTGAGTCCCCGCCCGGATGAAACCCCGCCAGAATGACTAGTCGGGCTGGGGTTCGGACGAGCGAGTGCCGTTAGGCACATAATATGGGTAGAATTTAATTGTGCGTTTCTGTTGTGCCGTCAAGTACATGATTTGGGTATGGTTAATATATCGGTTTTTCATTTCTTTCGGTGGCTGATACCGAAAGCAATCATGACGACGCCAACCTATGGAAAAATTTGTTAAAATTAAAACGCCCCCACATTTGTGGAGGCGTTTACCGATAGATTTTCATAATGTGATTGATTACCTTACCTTTTTCAAATACTAAGCGGCGGATTCGATTATGATTAAAAAGGTAATGGATTTGCCGAGACTGGTTTTGGCTTCGGTGAAGAATGCAGGTTTGAACCCTTCTTTGTCTGCGCGCAGGTCATAGATGCCATTTGGAATGGGTTTGAAAACCGCAATGCCTTCCTCATCTGTCATTATGAAACTGTCGAGCTCAGGAATGGAAACCACGACTTTCTCAACCGGCTTGCCTTCTTTGTCTTTTACAAGGGCACGCAAAGTGGTTTCATGGGTTGGATTTGCATAGACTTTGCGGGCGCTATTGTACTGCAAAAAGAAATGGAGGTTTGAATCCTCAATTAAATCTACTCTTGTGTCGAGGCGGTTTTTAAGAAGCCCATCACACGTTTTCATGAGCTGTTTTAACTCTTCTTTTGCAGCAGATCTAAGGTTAATGGCAAGTTTTGGCCCCTGCAACTGACTTTCATAATCGTCAATCAATGCTGAAAAGGCTGAAACTCTTGTGGCATCGATACCATCGTTTGAAAGGGAAGCCAAATGGATGTTTACGCCTTGCAGAATTCGTTTGCATAAAATCGAAATTTCTTCATCTGTAGCGCGCATCAATGAACTTTTGGGAATGTCAGCCAACTCGCGGAGGTCGGCGAGGTCGTTTTCTTCGGCGAAGGCCAGCAAAGCCCCGGCGATGCGCAAGGTTTCGGTCTCCATTTTGAGTCTTGCCTGAACCTTGAGTGCGGTTTTCTGTTTAGAAGGCGCACTTTCGGCTTCGAGCAAAATTCTGATTTCATCGTGGGTACTTTTGAAATCATCGTAGGCAGTCTGTAAAGAAGCAAGAGCTGCGATGGCGGGGCTGTTGGCCTCGCACAACTGGCGCACGGAATCGTACATACCCAGTTTGGATTCAATTTTACTTGTCATAAAATATAAAATTAAGTTAAAAAAAAGATTACATTTTGAGGTGGATCAGGTTCGATCGGGTGTGATGGTGTTTACCATTTGGGAGAAAAAAAAAGGCTTGACTGTGTCGGGATTTGAACCGAAGGTTAAGTCTTTAGAAGTTGAGGAGAATGCGTTTGAAGTTTAGGTCAGGTCGTTTGAAAGTGAGTATCGGTCTTTTGAAATGAGGTCTGGGTCTTCTGAAATTGGGTTCGGCTTTATTGAAACCAAGCTCAGGTCTTTTGCAAAGGAGGAAGACGCTTTTGAAATTGGGTTCGTGTCTTTTGCAGAAGTGAAAGGGGCTTTTGAAATGAAGCATCGGTCTATTGAAAACAGGTAAGGCTTTATTGAAAATGGGCTCGAGGCTTTTGAACTTGGTTCAGGTTTCTTTGAAACTAAGGAAGGGTCTTTTGAAATTGGGTAAGGATCAGTTGAAAGACGGTTC
>JAYSVQ010000525.1:0-3204 GCA_043718485.1 Bacteroidota bacterium | reverse complement strand
ACTAAATCACGACCTGATGCATTTTTTCTACCCTGAATGTCGGTAATCTCCCAAAATAAAAAGGTATGGGATGGTAAATCCATGCTAACAAATAGCCTTTCGCTTGCGGGGTTAGGGTATAGCCAAGCACGAAGCAATGAAGCCTTACCTGCCGACCGGGAGTTTGGGTCAATTACCGTAATTTGTTTTGTAAGACTGTCTAGCGTTGTTGCCCCTCCGCCAACAGCCTCTGGCCAAATTATGAGGATATTAACGCCCCCATCATACTTGGTCAGCGTCAAGGTATCAATTGCAGAAAAAAGAGTGTCACCACCCGGAGCCAATAAAACCGAAATTGTAGTCAGAATAAACTCTGGCCTGCTGTTTGGCTTAACTAAGATGTTTACATTTCCCTGAAAAAGATTCGAAGAATAGTTTTTTAGGTGGATTTCGTAGGTTATGGTGTCCCCCAAATTTGCAGATGATGGATTAACTGAAGTTGTGGTATCCCTAAGGCCTAAAATGCCTTGGGCCTGATTATGTGAAATCAGAATTGAAAAAAAGCTAAGCAGGACTAAAATTTTCCGGATTTCCATAGAATAGTGTAAATCTAAAAGAATCTTATTAAAACTTCCAATTCATTTTTAACTTTCTTACGCATCCAAGCGATATAATAATGGATATACTTAACCAAATCATAGCGGCAATGGAAAAAGAGGAACTTCGGTCCTTTTCCCTAATTTCAAGAAAATCGCATGATTCAGAAGACCGAAAAGATAAAGCCCTGTTTGATTACATACGACGAAGCGGAAAGAAATACAATGAGCGAAAAATTCTAAAAAAACTATACCCACAAGGAGAAAAAAATTCATTTTACAGGCTAAAAAACCGGCTTTTAATTATGGTCGGCAAAAGCATGCTTCAATTGCATTGGGAAAACGAGGAAGCCTTGTTCGGATTTCACCAATTGAGCTTGGCTATTCTTTTTAGAAAAAGACAAATGTGGGAACCGAGTGAGTATTATTTAAAAAAGGCAAAAATAAGAGCGATAGAAACCGGAGATTTGGAATTGCTCGATATGGTTTTAGGTGAGTTTATTCAACTTTCTTATAACCTTTCAAGCATTAATCCTGAAGAAATTATCGCCGAGCGTGAGGAAAACAGAAATACCCAAAGTCGCCTGCGCGAAATGGATAATATTATTGCAGTTATGACATGGAGAATTCGTTTCTCGGGAAACCTATCCGGAGAATCGCAAGAATTAAGCCCCATGATGGAAAAAACCATCCAGGAATTCTCAGGTGATACCAAATTGACCAGCAATATTCAATTCAGAACACGCCTGTATCAGGCTTTAAGTAAACAATTGATTCAAACGCATCAATATGTAAGTTTAGAAACCTATGTGAAGGAATCTTATGATTCTTTTATGAAAATGGAAATCTTTTCCCGAAAAAACCACGATTTAAAATTGCAGGTACTCACCACCCTGCTTAATGCCTTATTGAAAAATAAAAAATGGGATGAAGCCCTGAAGTGGAGCGAAGACTTGCATATGGCTATGCAAGAATTCGGAAATCTATATTTTGACCGATACCTTATCTTCTATTACAATTCCCTGGCTAGTATTTGGAGTAAAAAAGACATTTCAAAATCAGTACAAATTCTCGAGGAACTCCTGAAATTTCCTGTAGTTACGCAAAATCCCCTCAACACTCTTTTTACAACCCTCAATTTAGCAGTAATTTATTTTGGCAGTAAAAAACCTGCGATGAGTTTAAAATATTTAGTTCAAATGCACCTGTTAGACGCATGGAAAGAAACCGACAACCGTTTTCGAATGCAAGTAGCATTATTCGAATTAATGCCCACCTGGGAACAAAATGAAGAGGAGACCCTAGATTATAAATGCAAAATGTTGGTCCAACAATTTGGAGAAATACTAGATTCCCAGGAAAACCTTCGGGAAAAAACCTTTTTTGAATTAGTAAAAAGGGGAAATGAGATTCGAAAAGGCAAGAAAAAGAAGGACTTTGGAACCTACGTTGAGCACTTTCTGAGCACTTTTCCCGAAAAAGAAGAGGATTTTTACAGCATGAATGAATGGGTTGCCTCACGTTTGATCCCTTTAGAATAATTTGAAACCTTAGGCAATCTGCCCCGTAACAACCCCAATCCCTTACCATTTCAGATTTGGCATCCTTATGTTTGCCTAAAAAACGGAACCTATCCGGGGTATTGTTTTATTCCGGTGTTGAAAGTTAATTTACCGCACCTCAGGTGTGATTGGTTCTTCACCTAAACTGAAAATGGAAATGAAAAAAATTTTTTTATTTAGCGCAGTAGCAAGCCTTCTGCTCTTTTCTGCTTGTAACCGAAACCAAGTAAAAGTGGTTTCCTTTAGCCCTGCCGGAGAAGTTAACGAGCTCACAACTTTTGAGTTTGTATTTAACAAAGATCTGGCACCGTCCGAAAAATTAAATGAATGGACTGAAGAAAAGTTTGTTGATTTTGACCCACCTGTAAAAGGTGTTTTTAAGTGGCCCAATCCTTCCACACTTACATTTTCACCAGAGGTACCCTTATCAGGTAGTCAGGATTATAAGGTTAAAGTTTCAAATCTAGTACTCTTTGGAAAACCACTAAAAACAAAATTTGAAACCTTTGATTTCCACACGCCCTATTTCGATGCAAAAGGAGTTGAGTTTTTCTGGGCTGGAATCCCACGTTCCCAATATCAGGTGAGCATAAAAGCAAATCTGGAATTTAACTATGAGGTTGACCCGGCACACTTGAAAGACTATTTGGTGATTGAAAAAGAAGGTGCCGGAATAATTGAATACAGTCTTCCGGTAAATGAACCCTCAAAAATTATTGCCATCAACCTGGGAGAACAAAAACAGTTAGATAAGGAACAAACATTTAAGGTTTATATCAAAAAAGGAATGGCCTCTACATCTGCAAAAGGTGAATTGACAGAAGAGCGCAATTTCACATTTAAACTTCCTCCCATCACACGCTTAGCCATCACGGCTGTTACTGCAGGGTATGATGGCCAAGAAGGTTGGATTCAGGTTTTCACAACCCAACAGGTTGACCCTGATGCCATAAAACGGTATTTAAAAATTGAACCTACTTCAAACTATACGGTTAGCTCCGCAGAAAACTTCTTCAAACTAACAGGTGCTTTTCAACCCGGCGGACAATTAACCTTGAAGATTCAAA
>JAYSVQ010000524.1:0-3206 GCA_043718485.1 Bacteroidota bacterium | reverse complement strand
TGAATTCCCCGCCAAGTGCGGTCTTTACCGGGCTGAACGGCCCTTACTGTCAAACCTCACCTGTTGTAACCTTGTTGCCTGTTTCAGGAGGTGGAACTTTTTCAGGGCCCGGTATTACCGGAACTTCATTTAATCCGGGTGGTGCAAGTGTGGGCGCAAATACCATAACCTATTCTGTAACTGTTGGGGGTTGCACCTCAACCTCATCGCAAAGTGTAACCATAAACGTTTCTCCAGATGCTTCTTTTTCAGGTACGGTTTTAACCTATTGCAGCAACGAACCCGCGGTTACCCTGACTCCGGTGACTAGTGGAGGTGTATTTTCAGGACCGGGTGTAAGTGGAGTAACCTTTACGCCAGCCCTTGCAGGGCCGGGAAATCATACCATTACGCATACACTTACTGTTGGCGGTTGTACCAGTGTTTCTACCAAACCGGTTACCGTAATTGCAGCCCCAGCGATTAATCTTGGAAATGATACGGCCATTTGCCAGGGCGATACCTTAACGCTTGACGCAGGGAATGTTGGCAGCACCTATAGCTGGACAACCCCGGGTGGGCCAAGCACGGGCCAAATCAAACGAGCGAGTTCAGCCGGTGTTTATAAAGTAACCGTAACAGGCACCAATTTATGTGTAGCCACAGATTCCATCTCGATTACCATTCTACCCTTACCGGTTGCGAATTGGTCTGCCAACACATCTGGTTCTCCATTGATTGTATTTACCGATTTAAGCACGGGTTCGGTTTCAACCTGGTCATGGATGTTTAATGATGGTACGCCAAATGCTACTACCCAAAATCCATCGCATACCTACACTGCCAATGGAACTTACAATGTTCAATTGACAGTTACCAATGCCTGTGGAGCAGATTCATTGCGAGATACTGTGGTGATTACCACGATTGTTTCTGCTGAACCTACCTTAGATGGATTGGAAGAAATCAATCTGTATCCGAATCCGAATGATGGAAACTTTACCCTTAGCTTAGGTGGATTGGATGGCAGAAACTTCTCAATTGAAATCTTAGATTTATTGGGCAAGGTAGTTTCTGCTAAGGAAGAAATACAGGTAATTGGAAACTGGTCGAAATCTTTTTCACTCTCCTCTATTTCAAAAGGTACTTACCTGTTGCGCATTTCCAATGGAGACCAGCAGGTAATCCGGAAAATTGTAATTCAATAGATTATTTCAAAAGCTTAAAAAAGGTCGGCACATTTTGTCGGCCTTTTTTTGTTTGATGAGAAAAAGCATTTCGCAAGGCTTAAACAATCGTTTCGCAACCTGCAATTACAAATAGGTATTTTTAGTATTTGTAATCTGTAATATTAGAATGGGAGGCTGGGATTGTGGATGGGTTCATTCTAATTGCAAGACGGAACCATTTGGTTGTAAAACGGATGGGTTTATTTACCGGGGAGGCCGATAAAGTTTACCGAAGGATGCATTCATTTGGGCGAATGTAACAGTCATTAAACGCAATGTAACGGTCGTTAAACGCAGTCGCCCATGCCTTTGCAGTGCGTGACAAGTCGTTTGTAGCTATTGCCGGTGGCGTTGCAGAGATGAACAAGTCTTTTGCATAGGTCGCCCGGACCTTTGCAGAGATGAACAAGTCTTTTGCAGATGTTGCCAGTGGCTTTGCAGAGATGAACAAGTCTTTTGCAGGTGTTGCCGGTGGCTTTGCAGAGATGAACAAGTCTTTTGCAGTTGTTGCCCCGACCTTTGCAGTGTGTCATTGAATTCAAATTAGGGGGATTTGGTTTTGTTTTGAGGGTATCTGGTGCAGGTGCCTTCGACCCCGCTCAGGCACCTGAAGAAAAAAAGCGGTGGCTTTGATCCGGTGGCTGAGGCAATCGAAGTCACCGTTTGATTGTGCCTTCGAGAGCCTCAGGCACCTGGGGGAAATGCGGTATTGGATTTACTTACAAACTCTCCCCGTTTTATCCGGCGGATAAAACTGCCCCTCTCTTTGGGAAATAGAGGGGCCCGCCCGGATTAAGGCCCGCCAGAATGACCTGTCGAGCTGGCGTTCGGACGGGCAGGAAGAATCAGAATGAGAGCGCAGTTTAAAAACTATTGAGAGTATTCCATGATTGAGGGAATGATATTTCAATAAAAATAAATCGCCAATATTTGTACTGTTGTGGCGGGTCTACTCGCTGCACTATTGCATTTTAGGGATGGGCATCGAGCATTGAGAAAAACGCAAATGTGCTCCTAAACCCAAATTAACCATTTTGCTGACGTCAGCAAAATGGTCTGAAACCGCTAATGTGGCATTATTACAGGCTATTTTTGCCTTGCTGCCCTATTGTTAGCCGTTATTAGAGGTGAATTCCCCCTTCAAAACGTTCAATCTATTTCAGGCACCGCCAACTTTCGGCTATGGTGAGAAAGAAACCCCGTGACATATTATTGAGATAATTCCATGATTGAAGGAAAAAGGAATTGTGGGAATGGGGTTTCGTTACATGACACATCGGCGATGTATGTCGCCCCGATGGGGCTATCTATATTGCGATGGTTATTTCTTTTTTAGTTTCTTCGTGTCTTTAAATAGCTTTTTGTCATTTGCTTTTACTTTTCTTTCTACTTTTTTCAGGTCCTCTTCTGCTGGTAAACTTTCTGGTTTAATTCCACTTTTAAGTAACAGTCTCCTTACATCTGTATTGTTTTTAACGTGTTCCTTTACTATTTCTGCCTCCTTTTGTAGGTCGCTTTTACGAATGTTTACGTTTGTCAATTCGTTGGCAAAATCTTTGGCTTTGATTGTAATAGTTGGCAAAAAATCGGCAAGGGGTCTATTGTCTGGCACACCCAACTTGGCCTTCATATCTAAAGTTGTCTTTCCGCCAAATAAAGCTTGGTCACCTTTACTTCTAATGCGCCCAAAACCTACATTGTCAATCCCTTTTTGAAAAATTAATTCAGAAAGTTCTTTTTCTGAAAGGGTTAATTTTTCTCTTGCTTGTAAACGTTCCCACTCTATTAATCGCTGTTCTAACAGTTCTTGCTTTCTTGTTTGTACCGCAAAGTAATTCATTGCAAAAGCAATCTCGTCTTTGCGAGGGTCCCCATTTTGGGCAATTAGATAACAAGCGTATCTGGTTAGGATAATGTCGTCTATTTCCCTTTTTGCTCCTAAACCCACAATTACCATTTTGCTGACGTCACCAAAATGGTCTGAAACCTCTTGATTCG
>JAYSVQ010000523.1:0-9738 GCA_043718485.1 Bacteroidota bacterium | reverse complement strand
GAGACCTTAATTTTAGCTGAATTGGAACTTCAACCGTTGTTATTCTTTGTCTAAGGTTGATGGTTCGAACCGCTGAGCCATATGGAATATCAGAGTCCCAGCCCAAGCCTCGGGTACCTATGTGTACACCTGTGTGAAGACCAATATTGTCGCTAAAACCATAATTGACCATGAGGCCAAAAAATATCCCCATTGAATTTTTGTAGTCAACCGTGTCAAGTTTGATTTTATTGATGTCTGTAATTGTAGGAAAAGCATAGAGAGGACTTACCTTAAATCCGAGTTTAAAACCCTCTTGTGCGAAGGCCGTTCCTAAACCGAATAATACGATAATGAAGGTTAGAAAGGATTTTTTCATCATGGAGTATAATAAAGAATATGAGGCGAAATTAAACAATTCCAATTCTCCTGCTATACTTTTGTAAGCATTTTCATTTTTATACCTGAATGCTGTACAAGTTAATCTTTAGGCTTTTTCTTTTTCTCCCCATTATAGGGCTTTCATCGTGTGGAAAAGGCATAAAAGAGGAAGTGCCCCTCAATGAAATTTCTCTTATTCCAGAAGTATCTCGATTTGATCGAGACCTTTACCTTGCTACAATCGAATTGCGAAAAGATACTTCCCTTTCTGATATGGCGATCTACTCAAAATTCTTAAAAGGAAATCGCGATTTTATAGTGGATTGGTATTATGGTGGATGGGATAGCATTGCCACAGACTCCCAGATTTCAGTCGATTTTTGCCGATTTTTTTTGAGAGACCCCCACGTTTGGGAATTGTTAGACTCTGTAGAGGCCAATTTTCCCGAATCCTTTCCTTTTCAAAAAAGATTTACAAATCCCCTAAAAAGATATTCATTTTATTTTCCAACCGAGCCAGTTCCAAAAATCAATACCTATGTTTCCGGTTATTTGCCATCAGTGGCATCTGGTACCGACGAAATTTTCGTATCTGAAACCCAGATAGCTTTTGGCTTACATTTCTATTTAGGAAAAAATTGTAAGTGGTATCCGCCTGATATACCTATCTACATTCGAAGAAGATTTTCTGAAACGTTTTTAGAAATTCACCTTTTTCGAGCCTTGGCCAAGCGCCTTTCTCCGCCTGTAAATCCGGTTGAAAAAAACACATTACTTAACGAAATGTTAAAAGCGGGGATTACTTTATATTTTCTTCAAAAAATGCTTCCCGATGTTCCAGATTCTAATTTGATTTTTTACGATGCCGTTCAATGGGATTGGGCAGAATTTTATGAAGGAAGAATCTACCGAAGCTTATTACCCCACTTGTACAAAAAAGACCCTGGTACCCTGCAATCCTATTTAGGTGAAAGCCCCTATACGCCTGGTCATTCCATTGAATCTGCCCCGCGTATCGGGGAATATTGTGGATGGAAGATGGTACAAGCCTACATGAAAAATAATCCCCAAATAAAGCTACCAGCTTTAATGCAAAGCCCTGATTATGAGGCTATTTTAAAAGGGTCGAAATATAAACCGAAGGATAGATAAGGGCTTTTCGTAAATTTGCCGGAATTAGAATTTATGGAAACAGCTACAATACCGAACCAAAGGACAATCCTTTACGATGTGCAACTCGCTATAGGCGGAAAAATGATGGCCTTTGCCGGCTTTGAAATGCCTGTGCGTTACTCTGGCGACAAAGATGAACACAATACTGTAAGAACGGGTGTCGGCATTTTTGATGCTTCTCATATGGGTGAATTTATGGTGCGGGGCCCAAAAGCGCTGGACCTTATTCAAAAAGTAACTTCAAACGACGCCTCAATTTTACCCCTTGGCAAAGCCCAATATTCTTGCCTTCCCAATTCTACGGGTGGAATTGTAGATGATTTAATTGTATATCATTTACGAGATGAAGAATGGATGTTAGTTGTCAATGCCTCTAATATTGAAAAAGACTGGAATTGGATTTTGAATCAAAATACCATGGGCGCAGAAATGATTGACATTTCTAGCAAGACTGCCCTAATCGCTGTTTCGGGTCCATTAGCTACTGAGGTGGTGAGTAAACTTACAAGTATGCCGGTAGGGGCTTTGCCTTATTACGGATGTATAAAAGGCACATTTAATGGTTTTGAGGATGCTCTTGTGGCCACCACGGGTTACACCGGCGAAAGAACATACGAAATATTTGTGCGCACTGAACAAGCAGTTGCAACTTGGAATGCAATCATGGAGGCAGGAAAAGAATTTGGAATAAAACCCTATGGCTTGGGCGCGCGCGATACCTTGCGCACAGAAATGGGTTACATGCTTTATGGAAACGATATTGATGACACAACGAATCCTTTGGAAGCCGGATTAGGTTGGATTACAAAACCTGCAAAAGGAGATTTTGTGGGCAAAGAACATGTCATGCGCCTAAAAGAAGAGGGATTAAAGCGAAAATTAGTCGGCTTTATCATGACAGATAAAGGCATTCCTCGCCATGGTTATTCCGTAGTAATCGACGGCGTCGAGGTTGGTCTGGTTACCTCTGGAACCCAAAGTCCAATTTTGAATGAAGGCATAGGCATGGCTTATGTGCCTGTTAGCCATACTAAAGAAGGAAGCGAAATTGGAATTAAAGTAAGAGATAAAATATTGAAGGCAATGGTTGTTAAAACCCCTTTTATCAAAAAGTAAATGAAAATTTTCGGCTCTAATTCAAAACAAGTTGGCGTTTGCATTACGCCCGAATTAATTCATCAATTCGATTTTAAGGATAGTATTGCTGTCGTTATTGATGTTTTGAGAGCCACGACCTCTATGTGCGTTGCCTTGGATTATGGGGCGAATTCAATCATTCCTGTGGTGAGCATTGAAGAATGCTTGTCTTACCAAAAAGAAGGATTTTTAGCGGCTGCAGAAAGACAGGGTGAGCAAATTGAGGGAATGGATTTTGGCAACTCTCCCTATTCATTCATGAATGCGCAGATTATTGGCAATCGCGATATTGTAATGAGTACAACCAATGGTACCCAAACCATCGAAGCTGCCAGAAAAATGGGGGCTGAGGAAATTTTGGTCGCCTCTTTTGCTAACATTTCTGTTTTAGTAAAATATTTAAAGAATAAAGATAAAAATGTCTTGCTGATTTGTGCCGGTTGGCAAGGGAAACCGAATCTCGAAGACACAATTTTCGCAGGTGCGGTTGTCAACAAATTGAGAAGTCATTTTCGTTTATATGAGGATGCGGCATTAATTGCAGAAACGCTGTTCCGTTCTGCAAACCGCAGAAAGCGTTATTTTTTACGGAACTCTTCCCACTATAACCGCACCTTGCACCTCCGCATTCAAAAGGATGTGAAATATGCGCTTAGAAAAGACACGCATCCTGTTATTCCTATTTTAAATGAAGGCCGACTGGTAAGCTTGGAAAAGCTGGAAAAAGGCGAAGTTTTACCCCTCATTAAAAAAATTCGGCCTGAAAATACTGAAAAAGGCAAAATTCCGGCTGGCAACAATTCGTAGGTCTTGAACGATTCCCCTTTACCCAAACTCATCCTAAAAAAAGGAAGAGAACGCTCCCTTATTCGAAGACATCCTTGGGTATTTTCAGGTGGAGTGGAAAAACTGCCATTGGCAGGCCCCGGTGAAATTATCCTCGTTTGCGATAACGCAGGAATGGTTTTAGGTCGTGCTTTTTTTGATCCCAACAGTCAAATTGTCGCCAGAGTTTTTGATTTTTCAATTGAAGAAGGATTGCCCGATGATGCCTTTTGGAATCGAAAATTTGAGAACGCACTTCGGCTGAGAAAAGAGGTGCTTTCACTAAAAAATACAAGTGGGTTCAGATTGTTTCACGCCGAAGGGGACATGCTGCCCGGAATTATTGCCGATATATACGGCAATGCAGCTTCGTTGCAACTTCGAATTCCCGGAGTGTTCCATTTAAAAGAAATACTCGCGACCTTTTTACAAAAGAAGGCAGGAATAGAAAATATCTTTGTTTCAGAAGCAACCGGAAAAACAGGAGAGGAAAATCGCTTTTGGCTAAGAGGTAAAAACCCTGGCGTAGTTCCCTTTCTCGAAAACGGCTTGATTTTTTCGGTTGAAATTGAAGAAGGACAAAAAACCGGATATTTCCTTGACCAAAGAGATAATCGAGAATGGGTCAGAAATTTTTCAAAAGGCAGAAAAGTCGCTGATTTATTTTCGTATGCCGGCGGCTTTGCTACTTATGCCTTAGCGGGCGGTGCAACGTCTGTTACTGCGATTGACTCTTCCCAAACAGCAGTTTTGAGAGCAAAAGAAAATCTGGAACACAATTTTCCAAACGGTGATTTTAAGATAATCAAAGCTGATTGCTTTCAGTTTTTAAAAGAAATGCAACAAAACGATTTTGACTTAATCGTTCTCGATCCACCTGCGTTTACAAAACATATTTCAACGGTTGCAAAAGCTACCCGAGGGTATAAGGAAATCAACCTAAAAGCGATGAAAAAAATATCGCCAGGCGGATTACTTTTTAGCTTTTCTTGTTCCCAACATATCTCGTCAGATTTGTTTCGCAAAATTCTTTTTGGGGCAGCCACAGATGCAGGCAGAGAGGTTCAAATACTGCATCAGTTAAGGCAAGGTGCTGACCACCCTGTCGACATTTTTCACCCTGAAGGTGAATACTTGAAAGGCTTTGCTCTATTGGTGAATTGACGATAGCCTAATCCAACTAAGGAAACCCTAGTCGATAAGAAATCAACCCTGCCGAATAATAGCAGATTCGGCAGTTTTTTCCCAAAAAGCCTTCAATCAAGCAGCCTCTCCAGGCAACTTAACCGAATAGACAATTTTGCGAACAGTGTCGTACTGAAGATAAGGAAAGCGGTCTGCTAGCTCAAAAATAGCATCTGTAGATTTCTTCCCTTGGTTCCGAAGGTGATTGTATTCACGACGAATCTCGAAATCTCTTAACGCTTTTAGGTTAATGAGATTGAGTTCCAGTAACGTTGAAAACAAATCATCTGGGACGATTTGACGAATCGGATTGCTCATAATTTCCTCCTGATAATGGACCTTTTGTTTTGCTTAAAAAGGTAACCGTATCCTCATGGGCCTAAAAATTTTTTTAATTCAGAAGGTAAAGCCTATCGTCAATAAGGAGGATGTTGTTGTTTTTTTATTTATTAAGTCGGGCTCTGTTGAATTTGGGGTTTCTAATGTATAAAAAACCCTTCTATCTTCAGAAGCCTCTCTTACAATTGCGAGGTCAATATAGAAACTTTCTAATTTAACTCCAAATCCGCCTGAAAAAAGTCTGCGGTTTCCATTTAAGGTAATCGTGGTGCCCGAAACCAAGTCCTTTGATATCAAAGAAGTTGGTTTTAAAACAGAGCCATAATTTGCATAACCGGCCCAAAAACGAAACATATCAAACCTGAATTCCCCGCCAAATCTGAAATTATAAGCAAAGCTTAAATTTTGCCGAATTGCGGCATTTTGGGCAGAGAAAGAAACAAAATTGCCTGATAGTGGGGAATTATCTGAAGCAAAAGATGCCGATGAATAATCAGAAACGTCAACGTCTGCTGTAACAAAGCCCATTTTTTTAATCATTAACATAAGACCCGCACTAACCTTATAAGGAGTCGTCAAATTATAGGTGAATTTTCCCTCTCCTATTTTATCGGAAGGCAATCCATACGTTCCCGGGTCGCCATCATAGGTGGCTGTTATTTCTGAATAATAGGTATCGGTAAGATTATACCAAGTAGGGGATTGAGCCGACAACGAAATGCGCAAATAGTCAACAGGGCGAACGATTACACCCAAACGGGCATTTAAACCTGAACCTCGTGTGCGGAAATAATCAAAAAAATCAAGTGAATTAAAATTGGTGCTATCCGCATTCCAATTTGTGTGAAGGTTATCAATATCTTTTTCCTGAAAATATAACTCTTGCGAGTATTTCAAATCTTCAATTCCCATCGAAGCACCGATGTACATTAGGTCTCCCACGTTTCCGGCTAAACCTATAGACCATTCATTGTTTCTACCCTTTTCCAATATCTGAAGATTCTGTGTGACATTTCCGCCAGGTACAGCCGGAAGCCAAACACGTAAATCACCAGCTGTATCTGGTACTAATAAGCCAGCCGCATAGGCTTGACCTTGGTACCCCCTGTCATTTGATAAATCTGTTTCTGAATACCCTTCTGCCAATCCCGAAAAGTATTCAGTTATTGAATTTTTAGGATTAAACGCAGACAATGCTGTGTTCCGATAATAGT
Organism: Bacteroidota bacterium; assembly: GCA_043718485.1. Lineage (GTDB taxonomy): Bacteria > Bacteroidota > Bacteroidia > J057 > JADKCL01 > JAYSVQ01. The sequence continues at coordinate 3,505 of JAYSVQ010000523.1, read as the reverse complement.
TTGCGGTTTGATTGAAGCCAAATGAAAATGCAAATGATTTAAAACCCTCCTTTTCATTTCCGTTTTTGCGGGGGTTTAATGCAGAAGCGTGAACATATCCCAAACTGCTAAATCCAAAATTGGTGGCCCTGTCCAATGCAGTTTGCCCTGAATAGGTTCCCTCATTTCCTATGTTTCTTACAGTCGGTGTAATTTGAAAATCAGATTTTCTGTAAAGCGCCAAGCCTGCAGGATTTAACCAAGCGGACGAAAAATCAGCACCCACTGCAGAAAATGCACCGGCCATTCCCATTGATCGTGCAGTTCCTCCGGAACTATAGCCTGAATAGCGCATCGCGTCAATTTCGTTTTGAGCAGCTGCTATCGTTGCAAAAAAGCAACAAAACGATAGCATCCCCAATCGAAGGTAAATTGCTTTCATAATTTATTGTGGATTGGATTAACGGGAACGACTTATAGATCGACTGCCTGATGAATTTGAGCCTGAACTACGAGAGGGTGAGGAATAACTCGGACTCGACGAACGCGAAGGCGAGGAATAGCTCGGACTCGACGAACGCGAAGGTGAGGAATAACTTGGGCTAGACGAACGCGAAGGCGAGGAATAACTCGGGCTAGACGAACGTGAAGGTGAGGAATAATTCGAATTTGACGAACGTGAAGGTGAAGAATAATTTGGCCGTGAATCGTTTGAGGAACGAGCATCACTCAAGCCCCGTGGTCTTCCGCTAGGTTGACTTTCCTGACGAGGAGGTGCCTGATACTCTTGTTGTGGACGAGCCTCTTGCCGAGGAGGAGGCTGATACTCTTGTTGTGGACGAGTCTCTTGACGAGGTGCAGGCTGATACTCTTGTTTAGGGCGACCCTCGTTCGGCTGATTATTGTAAGATGGATTTGTTTTAGGCTGAGGCCGACCCTCATTACTATTTGAGTTGTTTTGCCCGGGCGAAACTTTAGGTTCACTTTGGGGTTTCCCTCCATAAACCGGACGAGTCTCTGCGGGCGGTTGGTTTCGGCCACCCGTTTCATTGTTTGAGTTTCCAAATGTTCTGGTTTGGCCGCCTGAGGGATTGCCTGAATTATGTGGCTTAGTTTCACCAGAGGATCCTTGACCCGGGTTATTTTCTGATCGTGTTCCGGATTGAAAGCCAGAATTAGGTTGCACTTCATTCGCACGCTTAACTGTGGGTCGGTATTCTGTAGTTCCGTTTTGAACCGTTCCGGGTTCCTTCTGGTATGCCCTTACCTGCGATGCGTTTGCATAGGCAACGGATTGCCCTTGATTTCCTACGCTTCCGCCAATTTTACCACCAACAGGCTGATTTGGGCGCAAAGCGCCAGAAGACTGTCTTGGGCCATAATGCGTATTATTATTGCTTATTCCCCCTCCTCCATTATTTCCGGGCGACCACCAATAGCCTGAGCCATAGGCAAATCCGTCATTAAATCCATTCCAATACCCGTTATTATAGCCATAACCTCCCCATCCACCGTATCCATATCCACCATATCCAAAGCCATAATTATTGCCGAAAGAACAAAAACCAGGGCTGTTCCAACCCGAATTCCATGGGTTATAAAATGGGGAATTGAAACCGCAACCATAACCATTAAAGCCACCATTAAACCCCCAACCAAAGGTCCATGAGAAAGCGGGGCCGTTATAATACCAGGGGTCATACCACCAATTGTTGAATCGACTATAATTTGGCCAATAAGGCGTGCCGATTACATAATAGGGGTCATAGGCATAATAGGGGTCATAGAAATTCCAGGCATAGCCTGTCATATGGCGACGCACTCTGCGTGAATAGTAAAAATCATCGTCTTCATAAACAGTTTCATCGTATTGGTCATTGTTATTTCCAGAAGAATTATTATTCTGTTTTTGGCTTTGATTATATGAATATTCATCTGCCTCTTGTTGCTGAGTCGGTGTCATCCCAGAATTGTCATTTGAATTCGAATAATCTTGCGAATCATTTGACTTCTGAACTTCGTCAGTTTTAGTAAAATACACGTCGTCTTTTTCCTTAGACTGTGCGAAACGACTACTCGAACAACTCACGCCAAGCAACAAAATGAGGCTTAGGGGAACAATAAGTGTGTTTTTCATAAGGCAGAATTTAATAATTCGAATGAACCCTTCAATTTAGTTAGACGATTTTTCATAGAAAAGGGTTTAATTTTGGAACCTTTTTCAAACTGCTTTAAAAATAAGACGGGGATAGATTTCTTTTTGCCATCTCACCTCATCGAAAAATTTTAAAACATTTAGTAAACGAATCGCAATAATCATTCCATTTATTACGCTATGGCTAAGGAAATTACTCCACGTTCACAGGATTTTTCGCTGTGGTACAATGACATTGTAAAAAAAGCAGATTTAGCTGAAAATTCAGCTGTCAGAGGATGTATGGTCATTAAACCCTATGGGTACGCCATTTGGGAAAGGATGCAGCAAAAGTTAGACAGCATGTTCAAGGAAACAGGCCATGTGAATGCTTATTTTCCTCTTTTTATTCCCAAATCATTTCTAAGCCGAGAGGCCCAACATGTTGAGGGCTTTGCAAAAGAATGTGCGGTCATAACCCATTACCGATTAAAAAATGCGCCTGACGGTTCTGGTGTGATTGTCGACCCTGAAGCTAAACTTGAGGAGGAACTAATCGTAAGACCAACTTCAGAAACCATTATTTGGGATTCTTACCGGGATTGGATTCAAAGCTATCGTGACCTTCCTCTGTTAATTAATCAATGGGCCAATGTAGTGCGTTGGGAGCTGCGCACCCGGCTATTTTTGAGAACTGCAGAATTTCTTTGGCAAGAAGGACATACGGCACATGCGACAGATAAAGAAGCAGTTGAGGAAACCTTGCAAATGCTTAATGTTTACTCAACTTTTGCTGAAGAATTTATGGCTATGCCTGTAATTAAAGGCAGAAAACCGGAACATGAGAAATTCGCAGGCGCAATTGATACGTATTGTATTGAAGCCATGATGCAAGATGGGAAGGCCCTTCAGGCAGGTACATCTCACTTTTTAGGTCAGAATTTTGCGAAGGCTTTTGATGTCATGTTTTTAAATAAAGAAAACAAAAAAGAATATGTTTGGGCAACCAGTTGGGGGGTTTCTACCCGCTTAATCGGCGCACTCATAATGACGCACAGTGATGATGACGGCCTCGTTTTACCGCCAACCCTTGCCCCTTTTCAAGTTGTCTTGATTCCCTTGTACCGCAATGATGAGGAACAAAAGCGCACTATAGAATATTCAAAAACCTTTGCCGCAGAATTGAAAACGCATAACATTCGAGTTAAAATAGATGATGATGATACCAAACGCCCCGGATGGAAATTTGCGGAGTGGGAAATGAAAGGTGTGCCGCTGCGCATCGCTATTGGCTCAAGAGATTTAGATAATGGACAACTCGAGTTTGCACGCAGAGACCTTAAAGAAAAGTTTTTTGTTTCTTCAGCTAACCGAATAGAAAGGGTTTTGGAA
>JAYSVQ010000522.1:0-3215 GCA_043718485.1 Bacteroidota bacterium | reverse complement strand
AGCGACTCGGTTTTTGCATCCGCTGGCCTCGACCCACACTTATTTCTTGCATGTATACATCTGCGCCTGCATACACCCATACGCGCGACCCGATGCCCATTCTGCTGCCCCTGCATGCTATTAAATCAAGGCTTATCCAGTTTCCGGGGCTTGCAATTTCATTTTTAAAGATTCGAAAATTATCGTTTTTCCCTCCTGCCATGTCCAAATCTCCGTCGTTATCAAAATCCACAAATGCTACATCCTGTCCGCTGACAAAATTCCAAATTCCGAAATCAAAAGTTTTAATTTCAAAACGATGATCGGGTTTTTGCAAATAGACGTCAACATATCGGCAACCGTAATAGGTGGTAATGACAAAATCAGCTAAGCCATCATTATTTAAATCACCCCACGCACCACCGGCATGCGTTTCCTCAAATGCAATTCCATGTTGGTAGCGCAAGTCCGTAAAATTAAAATTCGGCGGCCCCTCATTCCTGTATAGGGTTGTGCCCCTATGGTCATATTGTAACATGAAACCCGGATGTGCAAATTGGGGAAGTAGCAAATCCATATCTCCATCATTATCATAATCAAACCAATCCACACCGGTTCCATGGTTCGAGCCTGTGGCGTTTATATCAATTTGCTTTTGTGCGATTACGTTATTGAAATTTCCGGTTCCATCATTTTGCCAAAGTTCGTCTCGCTCTAAGAAGTAGTTGGTGACATACAAATCAAGGTCATTATCGTTATCGAAATCTACCCATTGTGAACCTCGGCTTCGTCGATTGGCAGTTGCGGGCATTCCCGAAAGATCAATCGACCAATCCTGAAAAATATTTCCGCCCATATTCTTCAACAAGTAATTGGGCTCAGCATTTGGGTAGGTTGACCAAAGCTGACTCACGAAAACATCGGGTAAACCATCATAATTATAATCTGCAACGCTTGCACTATGGGGCGCCAAAAAACTCGGGAAAAATCCTGTCATCACCCATTGAGAAAACGAACCCGTACCATCATTTTCAAATAATTTCACCGCGTTTGCAGAATCTGCCAGACCAATAAATAAAATGTCGAGATCCCCATCATTGTCTGAATCCAAAAAAACAGAAACACGGGGTGCGTTTGCTAATCCTGAACTCGTGGTGATGTCTGTAAAAGATGCCCCTGCATTATTTCTATATAGTTTCCCTGAAATCAAAACATCCTGAAAATCGTCGTTGTTTATGTCTGCCCAAGCAATACTTGCATTCCCAAGAGTTGAATCTATGCCAAGGGCCGTTGTTACATCCTGAAAATATAAAGGGGAAGTTAAGGTCGGAAAATCTAAAATAGCTTCAGCTAAAAATGCTCTTTTTCCGGAAAACCAGGTTCCGGTTGAATCTCTTAGCCATTGGTACCAATAATTTCCACCGGAGCTTGAAGCACATGGTGGGCTTGCCCGTTGCAATGTATCAGAAAGCCACGATAGGCCTGAGCTCATGCTGTCTAAGGCGAGGAAAAATTGATTATTATCAAATACCGTTATGCTGCCCATGCTTACAGTCATCCACTCAAGGCCGTTCGTTGTTTTGGTTATCATTTGTGGTGAAATAATATCACTCACCAACTGGGGAAAACTGGTTCCCCCTTCATGACCAAACAATCGAAGCCTGGCCCGGGTTCCGGCATTTCCAAACAGACAAATTTTTACTTCTTGTAAACTTCCCGGAGCCGGTAAGTCGAAGCGAGCCACTTGAAAAGGGTAGCCCGAATAGGAAGTATAATTTTGTCCCGGATTATCTATCCAATTTCTAAGTGTATCGACAACTTGCGCATGCGTTGTGAAGCCAAACAAGAAAAAAAGAATGGGGATTTTTTTATGAATTTGTAAGCGCATAACTTTTGAATAAGGAAAAAGGATGACTCCATTCAAATGTAAGCATTCGAATCCAAATGTGTAATAATGTGTGGGGATTGAATTAGGTAGGTTTTTTTTAGAGAAAAAATCGGTTTTTCTACTTAAAAAAGGTATTCTTTTCTTCCTTATTTTCCTCCTGAAAAAATTGAGAATCGTCCTCATTTAACTCGTTGAAGAAAATTTGGAAAACAGGCGCTGAAACTAAGGTAAAAAGCAAGACGAGAAGAAAGGCAAAACCAGAAGGCATTTTTCCTCGTGTTACAAAATCAACTCCTTCTGCGTATTTCCAAAACCAAAATATATTCAACAGCGGGATGATCAGGAAAACGGAAGTAGGAATATCCGCACCTTTTTTTACCATTTCTCTTTTTGTTGAAACAAACCACACAATTAGGTAAATTCCAAAAGTGATAAGGGAGACTAACAATACAAATGCCGGATTTCGGTTTTTCATTTCAAAAGTTTAATCGTCTAATTTACTGTATTTTATCCTAAATTTTGAACCTTTTCCGAGACCTCATCAGACAAAAAAGTTGAAAAGAATTCCTTGCGCTAATTTTTGTAAATTTGTTTCTTTCCAAGCTTATGAAAAGAAAACTCACCTGTCTGCTTATCCTTTTCTCATTAATCGGAATATTTCAAGTCAAGGCGCAAGATAAAGCCTGGATTTTTTTAAGCACAGCCCATTCCAAGGAGAATGGTCCTTCTCTAAGTCTGTCTGCAATCGAGAAACGCATGCAGAGAGGGATTCCTTTGGATGAAAAGGACTATCCACTCAACCAAAATATTGTAAATCAAATTGCAGGTACAGGCGCAAAAATTCGCCGGCAAAGCCGTTGGTTAAATGCAGTTTCAGTAGAAGCAAGTGCAGTCCAGTTAAGTGCAATAAAGGATATGGTAGGAGTGGAGCGCCTTCAATCAATTATTGTTTTCAAAAATGAAGCAAAAACTTTAGCTGAAAATTTAAGCCCTGCCAAAAGTGGATATGCACCAGGACTTACAACTGATCAATTGGAAATGTTAGGGCTCGACGTTTTGCATACCAATGGCTTTAATGGAAGTGGAATGGTCATCGCAGTGCTGGATGAGGGATTTAGTATGAGTAACGAAAATCAAGGATTGAGTCATTTATTTGAATCAGGCCGCGTGTTGGCGACCTATGATTTTCAAGATGATGAAATTGATGTTTTTGATGATGGGCCGCATGGGCATTGGGTCCTCTCGATTTTGGCCGGATATTATGAAGGGCAATTCGTGGGTTCTGCACCCGGCGCTTCCTATATATTAGCGCGTACTGAAGTTGGCTATTTTGAAAAAAACGTTGAAG
>JAYSVQ010000521.1:0-3217 GCA_043718485.1 Bacteroidota bacterium | reverse complement strand
CGACCGCTTTGCTACCGGTAACTGGTCTCCTTCGGCGGCTAAAATTTCAAACCTAACGCGTGTTGGCTCTGCAGGCGGATTTATCGCATTGGCAGCAAAAAAAACCACCCGAAAAAAAGGCCTCATCATCGGCCTAATGTTTGCCGAATCATTTTTGTGGAACTATTCCTTTACGTATTTCGCTAAAACGGTTGTGTTGAGACCCAGACCTTATGCCTATAATGCTGGAATCGACTTAGGCTTGAGGACAAAAGCCGATGCCCGTTTCTCCTTTTTTTCCGGCCATAGTTCCTACGCTGCTTTTTTGTCTGTTTTTTCATCCGAGGTTTTTAGCGCTTGTTTCCCAGAAAGCAGGGTAAGAAAATGGTTTTGGATCGGCGCAGGTTTAGGGGTTTCAGCAACAGCAAGCTTGCGCATTTTGTCGGGGAAGCATTTCCCCACAGATGTGTTAGCTGGAATTTTGGTGGGGGGAATGACAGGATGGCTTATTCCACGGCTGCATAGGCAAAAGATTAACCGGATTTCTTTTTATCCTGTACCCGGTGGGGGCGCATTATCCTTTCGTTTTTAAGGAAATCACTATCGGAAAAAGCTACTTACCTTTGCATGATGGAATCAACGCTGATTAAAGGAGCAAAAGTTGTATTGGAAGGCGAATCCAAATTCTTGGACGTGCTGATAAAAGGGGAACGAATTGAAAAAATCGGAACTTCCCTTTCTGCAATAGGAGCAAAGGAAATCAATGCCGAAGGACATATTCTTATTCCCGGAATGATTGATGATCAAGTGCATTTCAGGGAACCCGGGCTTACACATAAAGCAGAAATATTTACGGAATCTAGAGCCGCAGTTGCAGGTGGCATTACTTCTTATATGGAGATGCCAAATACTCAACCCCAGGCCCTTACACAGCCTTTATTGGCAGAGAAATACGGTATTGCAGCCTTAAGGTCGATGGCCAATTATTCATTCTACATGGGCGTTTCAAATGATAATTTGGAAGAAGTGTTAAAAACCAATGCAGGGGATGTATGCGGAGTGAAAATTTTTATGGGTGCATCTACCGGGAATATGTTGGTTGACAATGACCACACGCTGGAATCGGTGTTTTCGAGGTCTGAAATGCTTATTGCTCTGCATTGTGAAAGTGAGCCCATCATTAAAAATAATTTGGCCTTATTTAAAGCGAAGTTTGGAGAGGATATTCCGGTTCACTATCACCCTGAAATTAGAAATGCTGAGGCATGTTATGCCTCTTCCTCGCATGCGGTTGCGTTGGCAAAGAGATATGGAACTCGCATTCACGTACTTCATATTTCTACCGCCAAAGAAACCGAGCTTTTCGAATCCGGACCCGTAGAAGGGAAAAAAATTACTGCAGAAGCATGTGTTCATCATCTTTGGTTTTCGGATGCTGATTATGCTGAAAAAGGAAATTTTATTAAATGGAATCCGGCTGTGAAATCAGCAGAAGATAGAGCGCAAATTTGGCAAGCTATTTTGGATGATAGGATAGATGTTATCGCAACCGACCATGCGCCACATACCCGTGAGGAAAAAGCAAACAGCTATGCTTCTTGCCCAAGTGGCGGGCCCCTCGTTCAACATGCTATTCAAGCCCTTTTTGAAAAATGGAAGACCGGGCAAATTAGTCTTGAAAATCTGGTGAGAAAAACGGCGCATTCAGTTGCTATTTTATTTCAGATTCAGGACCGCGGCTTTATTAGAGAAGGTTTTTACGCAGATTTGGTATTGGTAAATCCTGAAAAACCCTACACTGTTTCACAGCAAAACATTGCTTACAAGTGTGGTTGGTCACCTTTTGAAGGAACCACGTTTAGTAGCAGCATTGCTTCAACGTTTGTGAATGGAAATCGGGTTTGGGATGGACAAACTTGGAATGAAGGTATTCGGGGAAAACGATTGCTTTTCAATCGAAAATAATTTATTTAATTGCACAAAGGCCGAAGCAGGCCTGAAGCAAAGGAATTATTACGCATATGAGGTCTCATTTTTATTTTATTACCGGAACTTCCAAAGGGATTGGAGAAGCAATTGCTTCTGAACTTTTATCGCCTGAAAATCATGTGATATGTATTTCGAGAACACAAAATCCACGTTTGCAAGTTCAGGCTATCACCCGAAAGGCAAAATATTCTGACCATATTTTTGACTTGACTAATACAGGCGCCTTGCCAGAATTGATGCAAGACCTGTTTAGAAATATTGATCCGGATGAGGTAGCATCTTTAACCTTAATTAACAATGCCGGCACGATTCAGCCCATGAAGAAAATAGGGGGTACACAGCGCACACAACTCATAGAAAACAACCTTAAAGTGAATTTGGTTGCGCCAATTCTCATAACAGAGTGGTTTGTTCGATTGAGTGAGGAATGGAACTGTAGCAGAAGGATTTTGAATATTTCTTCGGGCGCGGCGCGCCGACCTATTTCGGGTTGGGCACCCTATTGTGCAGCCAAGTCAGGACTGGAAATGTATACGCAATGCCTGCTTGAGGAACAATCCAACCTCAGCAATCCGGTTAAGGTACTCGCCTTCGCACCCGGAGTGGTAGATACCGAAATGCAAGCTGAAATCAGAAGCTCAAATCAAGAAGATTTTCCAGAGGTGGAGAAATTTAAGGGATTTAAATCTGATGGAAAATTAATTAGCCCTGAAAACGTGGCTCAAGAGGTAATAAAGGTTTTGAATTCCGTAGATTTTGGCGTTGAATGGTTTTCTCGTATTCCTTCTTAAAGGGGTAGTTTTCCCTTTCTGAATGAGGGGTTCTTTAAAAAAGGGTCAGGCAATTTTCTTAATTTCTTCCTGTATTTTTAAGAGCACTTCGCCCATCATGTTTCGGGCATTGCCCACTAATTCAGGTAGGTCATCCAAATTCTTTTCTTCACTCGCATTTGACTCAATCACCTGGAGAATTTTTCCTAATTCAAAGCTTCCAATATGCAGAACGGTTGATTTACTTTTATGGGCAATGGCCTTTAATCCGTGCCAATCCTTCTCATCAAGCGTGTGATTTAGAATCTGTGAAGATTCTGGCAATTGTTTCATGACTTTTGACAACAAAGCCTTTTTGAAACCTGAATCACCGCCCGATATTTCATCGAGTGCAGAAAGGTCAATGATGGAATTTCTTTCTTGCTCGGTGAGCGGGGTAGGCTCGTCATTTTTTTCAATAACAAATACTGGCAGGTCGG
>JAYSVQ010000053.1:0-2668 GCA_043718485.1 Bacteroidota bacterium | reverse complement strand
TTTAATGTTTACTCTGGGTTTTAAAACAACTCCTCTGCCAATTTTGGCTCCGAACAAACGCAAAAGAAAACATATTCCCCTTGAGAATGAGAATGAATGGATTCAAATACTGAATAAAGCTATTGAGATGGAACAACCTTTATTTGATGAATTGTGTAATTTTTCAAAGGGCTTTTCAAAACAATTTTGTTCTGAGCCGAATCTTGTTACAAAAAGTTTAAATTTGTTCACTGAATAAATGCTAAGTTGAAGGAAAGAAAGACAGATCTCTCTTCGTTTGATAATAAATGGTTCCATCCCGGGGCTTCTTTGTTGAAATGGTCATTATGGTACTTTTGTAATGCGCTATTTTTTCTGAATCCACTTTCAGTTTGGTCTAGGGGAAAATGTTTTCTTTTGCGTTTGTTCGGAGCCAAAATTGGCAGAGGAGTTGTTTTAAAACCCAGAGTAAACATTAAATATCCTTGGAGATTGGAAATTGGGGATTATGCTTGGATAGGGGAAGGGGTTTGGATTGAAAATCATATGAGTGTAAAAATCGGTTCCCACTGTTGTCTTTCCCAAGGTGTTTTTCTCACGACAGGGAACCATGATTATTCCTTGCCACAGTTTGATTTAATTGTTCGAGAGATAATCTTGGAAGACGGTGTTTGGTTAGGCGCAAAAAGTATAGTTTGTCCTGGGGTGAATGCCGGAACCCATGCTGTCTTAACGGTTCAATCTGTTGCAACTAAAAACTTATTACCTTGGACGATCTATCAGGGAAATCCTGCGGTAGAAATTCGGAAGCGGGAGATGAAATAGTGAAAGTCAGTATCATAACCGCCGTGTTTAATGGTGAGCGGTATATCGAATCTTGTATTCAATCCGTTTTAAACCAAAACTATTCAAATATTGAACACATTATAATTGATGGTGCATCAAAGGATAATACGGTTAGTATTTTAAAAAAGTATGATGCCCAATTAGCGCGATGGATTTCAGAACCGGATAAGGGGATTTATGACGCAATTAATAAAGGGATACAACTTGCAAGTGGTGATGTAATTGGTATCTTAAATTCAGACGATTTTTTTGCCCACCCGAATGTAATTCATTGTATTGTCGATACGCTCTTGCAGAAGAAGGTTGATTGTGTTTTTGGCGAACTAGTTTATATTAATCCAGAGGATGAAAACAGGGTGGTTCGTTATTACACAGCCAATAAGTTTAAACCCAAAGATTTTCGGCAAGGGAATATGCCTCCTCATCCAACCTTTTACGCACGAAAAGAAGTGTTCGATAATGTTGGGCTTTTTAATCCTTCTTATATAATTTGTGCCGACTTTGAATGGATGATAAGAGTATTGTATAAGGGCAAGGCCTCTTACGCCTATATTCCTGAAGTTTTAATAAAAATGAGAACAGGCGGAGTGAGTACGAGAGGCTGGAAAAGTACGCTAATGGTCAATTCCGAAATGTTAAGAGCCTGTCGTGAAAACAGTGTGCCGACAAGTTTACTTAGAATTTATTCAAAATATTTTTCAAAGATTTGGCAATTATTTCGCCGACCCAAATAAAAAAAGCCCCGTTTTACAGGGGCTTTTTTATTAACCCAAATGGTCTTAATAACCAAAAATGTCTTTTAGGGTGAGTGTATGAACCTCTCCGTATTTACTCAACGATTCTAGATTAATTTTTGAGGACGAGCCTAAAACCATTAAATGATACTTTTTGGCAGAATAGTTTTGAGCATGAAATGTTTTTAAATCAGCTAGCGTTAAGGATGGCACTTTTTCATAAACGTTTTTTCGAATATCATAATCCAAGCCATGCTTTGTTGCCGTTTCATAGGAAAATAAAATTTCTGTGCGGATAGTTCTTGAGGTTTCAATTTGATTTCTAATTGCCGTTTTTGCCGTAGTAAACAAATTTTCTGCCTCGGGCATTTCCATGATTAGTTCTCTCATGCCGGCAATGGCCTCGTGAATTTTATCGGCCTGAGTTCCTACATACGCTAGGGTAAAATACGGGTTCTCTTTTTTAGATGGAAGTACGAACCGAGAATACGTTGAATAGGCTAAGGCTTTAGATTCTCGTATAGTTTGAAAAACGATTGAGCCCATACCGCCTCCAAAATATTCGTTAAATAAAGTTACTAAAGGCTCTTTTGAGGGGTCATACAAACCTGAATTAGAAACCCATTGCAACTCTGCTTGAACCATATCATAATCAGCAAACCAGACTTCATCTTTTGTTGTGGCCGGAAAGGTGTATTGGGTTGGAGCTGGAATCTCTCTAAGTTTCCCTTTGTTCGGGTGAAACATATCCAGTGTTTTAATTAACTCTTCTTTTGGTGTTGGCCCATAGTATAAAATTCTATGCTCATAGCCCGTTAAACCGTGAATGATTGCGGTTAGTTCTTCTGCCTTGAGATTCTTCAATTCATCTTCAGAAAGTTTGTCGTTAAATGGATTTTTGGCTCCATACATCGCATAACTCTGCATTCCGGACCGAATCGCATTCTTGTTTAACTTGGCATCAGCCCTTGATTTTAAAATGTCTTGAATTAAATTGTCGAGTGGAATCTGATTAGGTTGGGCATTGGCTAGTAAATCTTCAAATAACTTAACGGCTGCAGGAAAATTTCTTGCCAAACCACTGATGAAAACATAAGATTGCTCATTCG
>JAYSVQ010000520.1:0-3217 GCA_043718485.1 Bacteroidota bacterium | reverse complement strand
AACCAATAAAAAGTTTCTCCATTGTGTGTACCCCAACAAGGTTAGCAAGTCTCTCGCAAACCAAAACTCTACATCATCACTTTGGTTAACAGCTAATTCAAAGCTGCTATGAAGTTTTGAAATAATTTCCTTTTTCATTTCTTAAAATCGATGTACCCAATATAATTAAAACAACAATGGGTTAGGTTTGAGGTTAAATGTGGCTTCTAAATTTAATATGCTTCATTTGGCATTTGTGGCGGCTCCTTGGCAAATATATTATAAAAGCACGAAACCCGCCATAGTTGCGATCACTAAAAAGAGAGTGCCTGCCCCTTTCGTTGGGAAAAGAGTGGGTGTCTGAGGGCGAGTGTGGAACCTTCTTATTTGAACTGTGTCTTCGGCTCCGCTCAGGCACTCAGGGGGAAATGCGGTATTGGATTTACTTACAAACTCTCCCCGTTTTATCCGGCGGATAAAACTGCCCCTCTCTTTGGGAAATAGAGGGGCGGGCAGAATCAGAGTGAGTGTGAGAGCGGTTTTGTGGACCTGCTACATTTATTTGGAAATTTCAACTCTTGCCGATTTCAAGGCTTATCCTCCTTGTTGAACCATTTTACAGCTTGTGTTGAATTGCTATATTTAGGCATAGATGAAGATTACTCCAATTCGGGAGACCCTTCTCTTTATATTTTCATTTCTTAACTTGGAAGCAAATATGAAAAAGCTCATCATTCCGGTATTTCTGTTGTTTGGGGTCATGCCTATATTCAGCCAACCCGTGGTGTATTTCAATTTTTTAACCCATGACGAAGACACCGGCCCCTGGAATGCACCCAACTATTATTTAGCAGACCGTGCTAAGTTGATTACACTGGCCAACTACTTTCAAACCAATGGCATTACCTTAAACATGCAATCGGATTGGTTGTACCTAACTAATGTAATTGCAAAAGATACCGGTTCAATTTTATCGAGTACAAGTGGCAAGAATATTTTGCGATGGATGGTTGAGGATAAAGGCGTAGAAATGGACCCGCATTCTCATGAAACCACTTACATCTATCCTGATATTGCAAAACTTATGGACTCGCTGGGTTTGCCTGAAAGCAAGGTGATGGGTGGCACACTTTACGGGCAAATGAATGGGACGAATATTTGGACCAATCTAAGCAACGGACAATACGGCGTGGTTTTTCCAAACTATTTCTGGCATCCTGATTATGTAATGGGCGGCGGCTCGCCCGGACATGTTGCTGATTTAAACTATTATGGATTTTGGAATCCACAGGATACGGCCAACTATTTAGTACATGATACTACGCAACACATTCGGCATATTGGTGTAGGTTGCGATATTAAAATTAAGGATACCTCAAGTGTGGCGGTGATTGTTGCCGAACTAAAAGATGTGGTTGAAAAGGTGCAAAGCGGGCAATATCCTTCTCATGGTTTTTATGTTCAAACCATCTTTTTCGGTCATGGCGATTTAAACAACAATCCCTTTTATAATAAGCTATTAGAAATTGCAGATAGCGCAAACGCAATTGTCGGAACCGGAGCAGCCCAATGGAAAACGCTGAAACAGGCTTATACAGAATGGGAAACTACCTATAATGCGCAGATGTTTCAATGGGAATGCGGACAAGTCTTGATGGATATAAAGGAACAAGGTTTAGAAAAAGGAACGCTTTTTTATCCGAATCCTTTTACAAGCACAGCGAGGCTGCAAACCAGACATGCGTTAAAAAACGCAAGTATTATCCTTTACAATTCGGTTGGACAGGAAATGAAACGGATGGAGAACCTTAGTGGAAATTCCTTTACAATTGAAAGCGACGCTTTGTCAAGTGGATTGTATTTTTTGCACCTGTTTGAAGGCGGAGAAAGCTATTCGGTAGTGAAGATTGTTGTGGGAGGGGTGGAATAATAAAATGCGATTATTATTTGAATCGGTATCGTAAACCAATTCCATAGCATGGGCCATTTAAGGCAAGTACCCAACCTTTTCCATTTTTAAAGTAACCCTTTTCTTGAATGAGCATGAAGCCCGCTCCAAAATTTAAATCCATGCTCAGATTTCCTATAATTAAGAATACGCCTCCTAAACCGAAAGATGTTTTCCATGAAAAAAGCGGGTCAGGCAAAATTTCATCGTATAGCCCGTAAACTTTTAATTGGCCCATCCAGGGATGATTGATTGAACCCACCTCTTTGTATTCCTTTTTTCTAAGGCTCATTTTACTGAATTGTGATCTGGAAAATATATAAGGATTAAAACGCAAATTGAATTTCTCCCTGCAAAAAATGAATCTTGAATAGTTGAGATCAATACCAAAAGGTTCCAGGGTTTTTCTTTTAGCATAGCCTTGATTTCTATACAGATTGGTTCTGAAATCATAGATTGGGGTTTTAATATGGTACTTTAAACCGATTCCCACTTCATTATTACCCCACATTCTTGAATAGGCCACTACCCAATTGTATTCAATCAAATTGTGGCCGATTTGAATATTCAAGCCATTTATTGCCTTTCCTTGGCTCATTACAATTCCGTAGATGGATATCTGTAAAAAAAAGAGACAAAATAAACTGTTTAGTTTTAGCTTCATTTTGCTAAGGATTTAAAATTGTAACGAAGTCCTATTTGGAAAAACGGCCCATTTAACTCCATAACCCAACCTCTACCGCCTCCAAAAAAATCCTTTTCCTCCATCAATATCAGCCCTCCCCCAAATTTAAAATCCATGTCTAATTTCCCATAAATAGGGAAAAAGGCACCTAAACCGATTGCAGACTTAAAAGAAAAGTTCGGGTTATTCACCGTCGCATAATACCAAAATGCCGGAATCGCCTTGCCGGAAGAATCAATGACTTGGCTCCAAGTTGGAGAATAGGGATTAGCCAGCCTTACCATTCTACTTATTTGCAAATTACAAAAGCCATATGGGGTCATTTTTAAAAAATTCTTTTCCGGCTTAAAGAACTTCTTGGAATAATTTATATCCAATCCCAAAAATTGCAAGGTCCCCTTTTCTGCATAGCCATTGTTCTTAATTAAACTTCCAGAATCATCATGATAAGAAAAAGGCAAATGAAACTTTAATCCTATTCCCAATTGGTGTTTGGAAAAACTCTTTAAATAGGCCAAAACCAAATTTTTCTCAATCAAATTCTTTCCAAACAACAGGTGCAGGGAATGGCTTGTCTCTTTCTGGGAAAATACTTTCCCAGAAAG
>JAYSVQ010000519.1:0-3221 GCA_043718485.1 Bacteroidota bacterium | reverse complement strand
ATTTCAAATTTCACCGCCAGGTTTTCTGCGGTTTCACCCATTTGCAAGGGTTGATGTAATGCAGCGAGTGCAGGATTAATAAACCTCCAGCCAAAAGTAGAATCGAAGAATTCAGGCAAACGACCAAAAGCCGTTTCGCTTTTCCCCATAACAAAGGGCGCTCTGGTCATGCTTTCTACGCCGGAGGCAATCATTATACTACCCTCACCGCAACGGATGGCACGACTTGCGTCAATCACAGCTTGAAGCCCTGAAGCGCAAAGCCGATTTACGGTTACGCCTGCCGTTGTTGTTGGAAAACCAGCCAACAACAAAGACATTCGAGCCACATTGCGATTATCTTCCCCTGCCTGATTGGCATCACCTGCAATTATTTCTTCTACAGCAGCAGGGTCCAAACTTGGATTTCTTTTGAGCAGGGCCTTGAGCACAACCGCTAATAAATCATCTGGTCTTACACCACTCAAGGTTCCGGCATAGCGACCCACAGGGGTGCGACAGGCATCAACAACAAAAACGTCTTTCATTTATTTACTTTTTGCGAACCCTTAATTCAAACCTGAATTGTCGGGCCAATGTTTCGTAATTTGTGGCAAATTAGTCTAAGCTTTTAAATGATTCAAAGAATTCCCTCACTCTTATTGTTTGCTGCGGCTTTCCTTAACCTTTCCGTATTGTTTTTACCTCTTTGGGTGATTACTAACCCTGATCTACATACAGAAACAATTTTAACAGGAGTTCACATTACAACCCAAGGTGCTATATTTCAACATATTGGCCCGGGAGAAAATTTTATTTTACTTCTTCATTCGTTAATGATTGCATTTGCCTCTGCCTTTGGTATGCTCACGGTTTTTCAACACAAGCAAGCTGAAAAACAAATCAAGTGGACGTACCTAAGCCGAAGTTTCTATTGCGCCCAATTGGTTGTAAGTATGTTCATCATTTCAAAACCTATGCCTGCTTATGCAAAAATGGATGTTGATTTTCCGGGAGAGGCAGGCTTTGGGCTTTTTTTTCCGATTGGGGCTGTGTTATTAGTATGGATTGCTGCTACTCAAATTAAAAAGGAAATCAGCGAAGGAAAGAATTGAATTTAATGGCTAATTAATTCAGGTTTATTTTAATGCATTCCCGTTTGAAAAGGGTTTTTGGCTTCTCCAAAATTGAAGGGTTCCAAAAGCAGAGGGAATATCACCACAGGATTCATTTTCTACAAAGCCGCTTTCTCCAAACAAAAAGGGAATGCTTCCATTCGCATGAAATTTTGTATTGATAAAGCCATCAAAAAATTGAACCCAAAGGAATAAAATGCGGAAAAAGAAATTCTTAGGATTTCCAAAATCACCAATGACTACTTTGCCTCCCGGTTTTAATATGCGGTAAAACTCTTTCATTGCATTTCGTTTATCATCGGGATGCAGGTGGTGAAAGGTTAAGCCCGAAACAACATGATGAAAACTCTCATCTTCGTAGGGAAATCTGTCTCCATCATACTCATGAAATAAAATTTTGGGATGTTGAGCTATAGCCAGACGCAAAATTTTGGGATCAATATCTAAACCGGTGAAGGAGGTGTTTGGGTTCATTTTTAAACCCGTTGATGCAACCTGGCCAGTCCCGGTTCCGAAATCCAACACCCTTTCTGCTTCTGAAATTTGGGTCAAGGAAATGATTCTTTCTCTATATTTTCTTACCGGAAATATCAAACGCATTCCCATGTCGTAAAAAGGCGTTAGGGAATGAAAAACAAAGGCGGGAATATAATTTTTCTTTTTCAAACCCAATCTTCCTTGTCCCATATGCGCATTTGAATAAGGCAACTTTCCAAATGGTTTGCAAGGTTAATGTCTTTTTGCTGGGCTATCAAAAAATCTTGCAACGTTTGTTTTAATGCAACATCCGGATAGAAATTTTCTCTGGCAAAATGAAAGTACTGCAACACTTTTAGTCCATTTAGCCAAGAATAAATTCGTTTTAAAAAAGCAGATTGGGTCGTCGAATTTTTTCGTGCGTGGGAAATCGTTTCACCCCATTTTTCTTTCTGAAAATAGTGTCTGAGGGAAGGGGGCATTTTCATTTCAAGCGCAGCCCAAGATTCTGTCTTGTACAATTCATCCTCTATAATTTTTAATCCGGCTTTCAAATCCACAAAAGATTGCCATGCATAAATGGGGTAATCTTTTAAACCCTCATTCAACCATCGCTGCATGGCTTTTCCGGTTCCAAAAGGCACCCGATGGGAAACCCTGGGGCTTGGAAATACAGTTGCATTTCTCACAAAACCAAAGTCCCCGATTGGCATTATTTTATGGAGAAAATAAAAGTCTTCTCCTGCCTTTCGGCGATTCATTCCCCCCATTTGGCAATAGGCTTTTGCAGAAACCATCATAGATGAACCAATGGAAGGATACCAAAAAGGGTAGTTTGCCCAGCGCAAAGCATTTGAATAATACCGAAGGTATAATTCATAATTAATTATCCCTTCTTTTGTTCCAACCGGGTAATTGCCCATCCAATCATGTTCATAATAGAGGCTTGCACCCTTCCAATTCTCTTGGGTTAAAATATAATCTTCAATTGCGATAAAATAATTTGAACTTACCTTACAATCTGCATCCAAACATACAATTGCTCCTGTATCATTTCCAGATTGAATCAAGCGAAAGGCCGCTTCATCCATTCCGATTTTTCGGGCCAATCCCACGCCCGCATGCCGTTGGGGTAACACCTTGAATAAAGAATGTATTTGAAAAAAAGCTTGATTCTCTATTCTAAAATGGGCGAGGGAATTGAGGGAATTCTGATTGGCTTCTATCGCCTCTAATGAGTCAGATTCAGATTCATTTACCACCACAATAACTTCTACCTTCAATTTCGGTGGTTTACAATTTGAAAGAGAAGTTAAAACTGAAACAAGGTCGGGTTCATGATAACAAGGAATAACGACAATCATTCCCAAGTCACTTTCAACCTCACCCTTTAACTCAAGGGCAGCGAAGAGGTTTTTACCGAAATAACCTAATGAAGTATCAATCGGCATTAGGGCGCAAGCCGAGTCAATTCCCAGCCTTTTTTCTTGGCCTTTAAATATACAATTCTGTCATGCAATCGGTTGGCGCGCCCTTGCCAAAACTCAACAGTTTTGGGTTGAAGAATATAACCTCCCCAATTCTTGGGTCGAGTTTGCGTTTTATCTCCGAGTGTATCTTTCATTTCAT
>JAYSVQ010000518.1:0-9787 GCA_043718485.1 Bacteroidota bacterium | reverse complement strand
AAATCAATTATATAATAATAGGTACCTGCCGGAAGCAAAGAATTTCTGTAGGTGCCATTCCAACCCGAATAAGTACTGATATTTTCAAATACAAGTGTACCCCATTGATTAAAGATTTGGACTTTTGCATTTGGGTACAATTCTAATTCTCTTAAAACCCAAGTATCATTTATTCCGTCTCCATTTGGTGAAAATGCAGAGGGTACACTTAAGCATGGGTTTTCTGGCGCACTCAAAACAAATGAGGTTGAAAACACACATCCATTTGCATCAAGTACAGTAAGGCCAAATAACCCAGCACCCAAATCTTTGATTCCAAAATTCGTTCCTCCATTCGACCAACTAAACTGATAAGGCCCTGTTCCTCCGGCTGTGGTTACATAAATGTCTCCATCTGTCTGGTCTTTACAAGAAATTTCTTTTATCGACCCTACAACACTAATCGGAAGCGGCTCGTCAACATGAATGGTCACTGGAAAATTACATCCCTTTCCATCAGATAATGTTAGGGTGTAAATCCCGGCACCTACATTTTGCAAATCCTCAGTAGTGCTTCCATTTGACCAGGAATAACTGTATGGATTTGTTCCGCCACTTATCGTAACATCGATGGCTCCATCCAGATTACCGTTACAAAGCACGTGTTGAACGCTTCGAGTAATAGAGGCAGGTGTAGGTTGAGGAACAAAAACGGGTAAAGAGGACGTACAACCATTTCCATCTTCAACATAAATCAAGTATTGGCCAAATTTTACCCCGGTAATCGTTTGATTATCTACGTTGATCAAATGCAAACTGTCAGCCCACTGAAACGAATAGGGCGTTGTGCCGCCACTGGCCAAAATATTTATTTTTCCGTCTGCATATCCATAGCAGGTAACACTATCTACCGTTGCACTTAAAGTTAAGGCCGCCGCCGGCTCTGCAATTACCTTTCCGCTGAATGCAGTGCATCCTTTACCATCTGTTACAGTAACAGAATAAGTACCGGCAGTTAAACTATCAACGTCTTGTCCAGTATCACCATTCGACCAATTGTAGAAATACGGAGGTGTTCCCCCTGCTACGGTTAAATCCAAATAGGCTGTATTGAATCCGAAACATCCTACATCTGTGCCTGTAATACTCGCACTCAAAGGCGCATCGGGTTGGGGCACGTAAATCGAATCTGTTGAAGTACAACTTTGTCCATCAATAATGGTAATAATATAGGTTTGAGAAGAAACTCCTGATAAATCTTGGGTAGTAGCTGCATTTGACCAATTGTAGGTGTAGGGTGTCGTGCCACCGGAAACCGTTAAATCAACCGTACCATCTGAGCCATTAAAGCAACTAACTGTTGTTTGAGTAAGACTGTGAATCACCTGTGTGGGTTCGCCAACTGGAATATTTGCCGTGAAAATGCAATTATTTGAATCTCTGATTTCAAGTAGATATACATCAGATGGAACACCGCTTAAGTCTTCCAATGGATTTGAAAGTAATACAGAATTTGAATTTGACCAAGCAAACAAATATGGAACCGTTCCACCGCTTGTACTCACATCTATGTTTCCATTACTGCCATTGAAACAGGAAACATCTGTAACCACCCAAGTCGCTAAAAGAGCAGCTGGGGGTTCATTAACAAAGAAAGTGTCTGAAAGAATGCAGTTGTGCCCATCTGTAATCGTTACAGAATAGGTACCAGTAAAGATATTATTAAGGTCTTCCGTAATGGCTGAATTGCTCCAAAGGAAATTGTACGGCGCTGTTCCACCCAAAGGACTAATATTAATTCCGCCATCATTTCCTCCCCGGCATCGAACATCTCGAACGAGTGCTGCGATTCCTAAATCCTGCGCCGGTTCTATGAGTGTATGCGTTAAACTATCAACACAACCATTATTATCAGTCACGATAACTGTGTACAAACCTGCGGTTACGTTTATAATATCTTCGGTCACGCTTGCATTCGACCAGGAAAAAGAATAAGGGATAGTGCCACCAATTACAGTTAAATCTATGCTTCCATCTGTGCCGCCTCTGCAACTTACATCTGCAAAAGTATTGTTTAAGTCAAGCGGGTTGGGTTCAAAAATGGTATCATTATGAATAAGCGTACAGCCATTAAAGTCAATAATGGTTGGGAAATATACACCCGCAGGCCGCGAAGAAATGTCTTCGGTGGTCGCGGTTAAAATCTGATTATTATTATTTATCCAGGTAAAGGTATAGGGTGGGGTTCCTCCAGCCGGACTTAAATCAAAAACACCATCGCTAAAGCCATAACAAGAAACATCGGTTACAGCTGAGGTAGCGGTAATGGGAATTGGTGGCTGAGGAACCACCATATTCAAGGTTAATGGACATAAATTGCCATCTGTAATGGTAAGTGAATAAGGCCCAGCAGGTATAGCGGCCAAATTTTGATTGGTGGAAGTATTAGACCATAAAAATTGATGCGGAATGGTTCCCCCACTAAATGTAACTGTGATGGCACCATCTGATCCACCGAAACAATTCACAGGCGTTACCACAAAAGACCCATAAATTGCAGGTGGTTCATATACAAAAGAGGTTAGGGTATCTGTACATCCTTTTGAATCTGTAACGGTTACGAAATATATGCCGCCATTAACTCCACTAATGTCTTCTGTAATCGATGCGTTGCTCCATGCATAGGAATAGGGTGGGGTACCTCCAGTAACGCTTATATCTACTGCCCCGTTGGCGGCTGCAGCACAACTTACCGTTGTAATTACTGAATTATAAATATCAAGCGGGGAGGTTGGTTCGGTAACTACTGTTGCAACCATAACTTGGCAACCATTCGCTCCTGAAACAATGGCTCCATACCCTGCGGCTGTCATTCCGGTTCGGGTAAATGGGTTTGGCGGATTGTTATTTGTTACATTATCAGCCCAAGCAATGGTAAAAGGTGGTGTACCATTGGTTATCGAAACTCTTGCGGTACCATCTGAACCTCCAAAACAATTTACATGTTTTGTGCTATCAATTGTGGCCGAAAAGGGCCTTGGCGTTAAGGTATAACCCGGAATGGCTGGTGTGCTGTTGAAGCCTGCTAAGGGCCAAGTGTTATTGTAATAAGGAATAATGAGATATGTGATGGGAATCGTGGTTTGCCACAATGGGCCTAAAGTATAGTTCCAACCACTATATTGTATTGAGGGAATGCAAAAAGCCGGCGTACAAACCTGACCACTGCACCACCTAAAAGGATTAGACCAAGATGGGCAAGGCCATGCAATTGGAATACAAATTTCGGGAACACAAATTTCAGGTGTAACCTCTAAACTCGGAATATCAATTTCGAAATAGATTGCCGACATTAAAAAATCCATAGCAAGACTATCGTAAGTAAAATTGGAGAATACGTTTGTCATGTTCACCGATTCTGTAATGTTTAAAAAGTCATATTGGCAGGGGTATCTTAAATTGAGATTGTTGCCTGCATCATAAGTAACCGAGGTGCCATTTCCCGAAGCAACCTGAATATTGCCAGGTGTGGTTACCGTGTAAACAAGCGGAATCGGAAAGGTCTGGGTTATTTTAAAATTAGGGCAAAAGGAAAAGCGTTGGGAATTGTAATTATTTAAATCAAAGGAGGCTGAGAAAATCGTCCAGTTTACGGCTACTCCAAACACATCCAAGGGGGGCGGGGGAGACCATGAACCGCTTAAGTTATCAAAAAAGGCCCCTAAGGCAGGCCCTACTACCGGAATTTCGCCGACAAATGTGGCTAATAACTTAAATAGTTCAAGATTAATGTGGAGGTAATTGTCTTGTCCAACTGCCGTGAGGCATTTACTCACATTGTCGTAGGCACTCGTGGTAACCACTTGGGGAATATAAATTTCACCGGAAATCCCCAATGGGTTTTGGGGAATGGTGAAAGGTTGAGTGGTCATAATCACCCTTCCCGGAAAACAAGGTTGGCTGGTACACAAAGTATTGCCAAATGGGTAAGTTACAGGCCCAAGAAAAGCCACTGTATCAATAGAGGCATAAAAAATGTTTAAGGTTTGATTTCCGGTATTAAAATTAGGAATAATGGGGATGGATGGCAGGCAGCCAAATAAGCAGAGCGTAACATTTAAATAAGCAGCAAACCTAAAATCTAAATCGAGCGACATTCTGCCTACACTCGGGAAATTTGTATTTAATGCAGCCCCATTTATGGCCCTAAAACTTGACCCAATCGTAATTAATTCTCCTTTTTCAAACGAGTTTGGACTCGGATGGGTAACGGTAACTTCAACCGGATAATTAACATCAACATCCCCAGATGTAAAATCACGAATACTGAACTTCATTTTTAGGAATCCTGATGTTCCAAAATTGGCAGCACCCCCAAATTGCATACCCGCTAAAGAAACGATTGTACCCGAAGGGGTGCCTCCGCTCGTATTCCAGGGAACGTCAAATAAAGTATAGGTTTGATTAATGGTAAATGGATTTCCATTTGGCCCCCACATGTTTTGGGTAACCGCGCTGTAATTAATCGTATCAATTTTGGTTACAACCTGCCCTTGAATTGGGCTAAATGCTTGAAAAGAGAACCAAACACCCCAAAAACAAGCGATTTTGATGAAATTATTCATGGAGGTTAAAATTGAACGGTTTTTAAGCTTTCCTTAATGTCGCCCATGATTAATTTTTCTATCTTTTCCTGATAGGTGACATTTATCCAAATAGATTGATTCAGGTCCCCGGTAAAGAACATGATTCGATGAAATTCAATTTCTTTCATTTGAAAAGCTACAACAAACATTTCTGCGTGTTTTCCCTCATTTGTTTTAAATTTTTCTTGTGTAATTAACCGTACCCCTTGGTCCTTAAAATAGCTTTCGGTCAATCCTCCCGTAACATATGTAAAGGGAATGCTGTCAATTTCGGTAACCTGAATGGCAACCCCTGAATTTCGGTGCAAAAAGCCGATAAATCCCTCTGCTTCAACAAAACCTTCAGGGGGACTCATCCATACCTGAGTGTTCTTTACTTGAAGCTTTTCCTGCCCCAAAAGTATATTGTGTGCACCTGAAATGGAAAGGAGGATAATAAAACTGACTAAAGTTTTACCAAAAGAGGCTAAAATACCCATAGTTGAATGGTGAAAATTCCACACCAAAAATATAAATAAATCCCTTTCTACAAAGGAATTTGATTTATTTTTGGTTTCAACTATAGAAAAAGTCAGGACTCCATTTTCTAATCGGTTTCCTGTAAAATACATACCGAAATTGTTTTCATGATATTTTCATTATTCTCTTCGCTATTTACGGGGCATTTCAGGTTAAAAAGGCAGGTATTTGCACCCTTCTTTTTTATTGTGGCCTTCCTGTTTTCTGCCCAATTGGCAAAAGGCGCAGATTACTTTTGGATTGGCGGTAACGGTAATTGGACCGATACTTTACATTGGGCTATCGATTCGGCAAGGACAATTCACCCAAGCGCTCCCCCGAGTGCATTTGACCGCGTTTTTTTTGACTCCATTTCCTTTTCAGCAAATGGACAAACCGTAACCGTTGATACCTCTGCTGCCTATTGCAAAAGCATGTATTGGTCAACGGGTTCTTTTACTCCTGTTTTTACCGGCGGATTAACCGATACGCTCAATGTGTTGGGCTCTTTGACTTTTCAAGCCGGAATGACAATGAGTTTTGCAGGGGTATTTTATTTGAAACCGCCTAGCACAGATTCTCTCGTAATGGCAGGTAATTCTATAATTGGAAAAATAATTATTCAAGGAACGGGCACCTTACAATTAATAGGTGCATTAATCGTAAATGGAGAAATCGATTACAGAAGAGGAATTTTTCAAACCAACAATCAATCCATTTCATGCAGCCGATTTTTCTCAAACATCGCCTTCCCCAGAAATCTAAAATTGGGCACATCAACCGTTCAATGTACAGCACAAGATTCTGCTTGGTATTTTATCGGAACCTCTTTGGTGATGGATGCAGACAGTAGTACACTTCTGCTTACCTATTCAGGAGGTTCACCTGTTTCTTTTCGTTCCGGCTCGGGTTCCATTTTGTATAATGTCATTCAGTTTTTCGGCACTTCAACGAAAATACTGCAAAGGTTAAATTGTGATACCTTGTCTTTTGGCCAAGGCGCTCAAGTTACTTTTCTTCATGCAGACACCTTGAAATTTAATAGGATGAATTCAACCGGAACTTGTGGCAAACCAACTCGGTTTTTAAGCTCACAGACGGGTA
This sequence comes from Bacteroidota bacterium, assembly GCA_043718485.1. Lineage (GTDB taxonomy): Bacteria > Bacteroidota > Bacteroidia > J057 > JADKCL01 > JAYSVQ01. The sequence goes on along the minus strand of JAYSVQ010000518.1, from coordinate 3,560 downwards.
TCAGAGCCATTTTGGTTGGGAAAACGGCTACAACGCTCACTTTTGACAGACATAGAATGTTAGATATTTCAGGGATTGGGCCGGGTATTTTTAATGCGACAAATTCGCTGGATTTAGGAAATAATTTAGGTTTGACAATTACTGAACCCCTTACCGGAAATAATTTATTTTGGATTGGGAATGGCGGGAATTGGAATGATACTTTGCATTGGTCTTTTACTTCGGGCGGGCCGGTTTCAGGTTGCCTTCCCGGACCTACAGATACGGTTTATTTTAATGCGAATTCATTTTCCATTCCGGCACAAACCGTGACCATTGACCAAAAGGCTTGGTGCCACAATATGTCGTGGGCAGGGGTAAGCCAAAACCCGAATTTAGGGGGTGCAGTGGCAGATATAGAAATAAGGGGCTCGCTCATTTTGTCAGCTGCGATGACAAGCACTTTTTCAACCCGGTGGCTTTTCACAGGAACAGGCACCTCAACAATTAATGGAGCGGGTGTTGCTTTAAATGCATTGATTCTATTTACGGGAACAGGCACCCGAACCCTTACCGGTAATTTGGTTTCTAATGATACAATTGAATTAAAGCGGGGCACATTAAATACTGCGGGTTTCCAAGTTACAGCTGATGCTCTTTTCGCCGATGATGTGGCACAGCCAAAAAACTTAAACATTTCGAGTTCTCAAATTAATCTGGCCGGGGTCGCAGAAGTTTGGAAAATAAATCCAACCAACCTCACTTTTTCGACTACGACAAGTAGCTTAAGGCTCACTTCATCTGCCGTTGATTTTTCTGTTTTTATTGGGGGCAACCAGAGCTACGATACACTTAGGTTTTTATGTCAGAATGCCTCGATTTATGGCAATAATTCTTTTGACTTTGTCTCCGTATTGGCTGGCAACACCCTTTTAATTGAAAATACAAATACGCTTACCACCGATTCTTTAAGTGCATCGGGTACATGTGCTTCTCCGGTTGTTTTAGGCTCAAATCAATTTGGTGGCCTACCCGGAGTAGTCGTTAAAAGCGGGTTTCCTGTTCTCAATCTCAACTTCGTTCTATTGAATTTCTTGAACGCAGACACAAGTTCCGGACGAGTGTATAATGCCACTAATTCTGTGGGAATTGGGCAAACCACCGGTTGGACAATCACCGGGCCCGGCCCGGGTACTACTTATTATTGGATAGGAAATGGGGGCTTGTGGTCTGATAACACCCACTGGTCATTGAGCTCAGGTGGGCCGGCGGCTACTTGTATTCCAGGCAAGGCCGATAATGTCGTTTTCGATGCTAACTCATTCTTAGCTGCAGGCGATAGTTCTGTTGTAGTTGACATTGATGCGCCCTTTAGAAACATGACATGGGGCGCCGTGCTGAATACTCCCAATTTGCATCTTCAGCGAAATCTTTTGCCCAATAGGGATGTAATTTTCTCATCCACGATTTCAACTTCACGCAGCAGCAATCAAGCTAATTTAATATTTGTGCCCGAAGGAAATAATGCGACCTATAATTCTGCGGGTGTACTGTTGAATGCAGGTATGATTTTTAAAGGCATTAATGTTACCGATACGCTCACCCTCGCTAATTCAATTTTACAAGATTCTTCCTCAGCCTTTATTTTATTGGAGGGAACATTTAGAAGTCAAAATTTTCCCATCACGTCAGGTTCATTCTTCGCGATTTCTGATTCGAATAAGGTTGTGAATCTGGGCAGCTCCATTGTTTCCCTCAGGCAATATCTAGACTTTAATGGTAACCCTGCTGCATTGAATTTTAACTGCGGCACCTCTCAAATCACCCTCGGCAATGGCTATCCCAACAACTATTTTTACGGAAACGGAAAAACATTTTATGATGTGATTCTGCAAACCCGAAAAGACACCACCACTATTTTAGCGGGAAGTAATTCTTATCACATATTACATATTCACCCCGGTGTGGAGCTTCTCATCATTGACCCTTCCACACAAAATATCGATTCCTCATTTATTGCCAATGGTACTTGCACAGACAGCATTCACATTAGGAGTATCACTCCCAATAGTAATGTTACGATTGCACTGGGCTCAACAGCAATTGCATCGGGTTCCAGCCTGAAATTGCGTGATGTTACCATTACCGGCCCAGCAACACCGCTCACTATTCTCTTTAGCACCAATTTGGCCAACAACGTTGGCTTTACCTTTGATCCCACCCCGGCGGTGTTTGCAAATTTCGTTGCACTCGATACCAATTGTATTGAAGATACCTTAACCTTGCTCAACACCTCAACCGGGTATTCCGGTAATCCAAATGATTTAAGCTATAAATGGGTTTTCGGTGATGGCGCCATTCATATTGGTGATACCAATCGCCATTATTATTCCCCCGGTGGAGATTATTTTCTAAAGCTTGTTACAACCTATGTAAATGGCTGTAAAGACAGTTTAATAGATACCGTTCATATTGTCGATCCACAAGTATTTCTTTCCTCGAATTCCCCTGATACAAATCTTTGTCCGGGAGCAAGCGTAACCTTCACAGCCTACTCGCCTGACTTAAATACCTTGTATCGATTTCTAATCGACGGGGCACCGGTAAATCCGGTGCCAAACATTATTGATACCTATGTTACCGATTCGATTCAAGATGGACAACGAATAAATGTAGAGGTAACTTTTGAAGGCTGTACCGATACGAGTGTGACCCTATATTATTATGATTGGCTTCCTGCACCTGCACCCAATTTAGTGTGCCTTGAAAGTGATACTGCCATTTGCCAAGGAGATACAATCACCTTTACAGCAAGTGGTGCAGACTTATTTCAGTTTCAGGTAAATGGCCTTCCCGCAACCTTGTTTGACACGACGACAATCTTCCGCATTTCAACTTTAGCAAACGGAGACATCGTTACCGTAATCGGTCAATTTGATACAACTTTATGTACGACCTTAGCCCCAAACATATTTACAGTTACCGTTTATGCGCCTCCGGTTGTGGGCCTCACAAATAGCGGCGACCCTTTGTCGGTTTGTGCAGGAGATGTAATCGATGTAACTGGATCCGGTGCAAATGAATATGAGTTTTTTGTCGATACCCTTTCTATGGGCCCGCCCAGTGTAACGAGCACTTTTTCCTCAACCAGCTTAACCGGTATTTTTGCCATTTCTGTAATTGGATACAATTTTGGATGCCCCGCTAATGGAGACTCAATCTTTTCATTCACCGTAAATCCATTACCCACAGTTACAATTACCAGCACCGCAATAAATGATTCCCTTTGTGTGGGCGAAGTGATTAGTTTCAACGCAACAGGGGCATTGGCGTATCAATTTTTCGACCAATTTGGTTCATTGACCTCCATTTCAGGCGCACCTATTTATACCACATCCACCCTTTCTAATGCAGATTCTGTGTATGTGGTTGGGTATTTAAATGGATGCCCTGACAATTCTACGGCACTTCAGATGATTGTCATTTCTCCACCTACAGTTAACTTAAATACCTCAGACCCGAGTCCGATTTGCCGATATGATTCTGTGACTTTTACAGCTTCGGGTGCAACCTCATATCAA
>JAYSVQ010000517.1:0-3227 GCA_043718485.1 Bacteroidota bacterium | reverse complement strand
CATTAAAAAGAATAATGAGGTTGATTGAAATTTAAATGGCTCCCTACCTTAGTTTCCCTATGGTGGGAGCCGTTTTGTTCAAAAAACAATGGAATTCAGGAAACCCAATAAATCTTTTGCTAAATTTGAATGGAAAAGCTAAAAATTGCAACAAAAAATTTACATTGACACATCAATTGTAGGTGGCTATTTTGATGAAGAATTCAAAGAAGCCACTCGAAAATTTTTTGACCGTTTTGAAAAAGGGGAAATCGTTTTTGTTGTCTCAGAGCTCCTCGATCTTGAATTGTTAAATGCACCAAAAGAAGTAAAGGAACTTCTTTTTAATTATCCTTTAGAGAATTTTTATCGCGTTGAACTAACTGAAGAAGCTATTCGTTTAGCAGAAGCTTACATCTCTGAAAAGGTTGTAGGTAAAACCAGCTTGACCGATTGCCGGCATATTGCATTAGCTACCCTAAATAAAGTTGATGTTTTAGCAAGTTGGAACTTTAAGCATATTGTTAATTTAGATAAAATAAAGAGTTATAATTCTATTAATTTGAAACTTGGTTATGCCATGTTAGAAATCAGAAGCCCAAAAGATTTAATTCATTATGGAAACGAGTAATAAGGACAAAGAATTTGATGCGGTAAAAATGATGCGGGACATTCGCGAGAAAATAAACACCGAGACTCAAAATATGACTTTCGATCAGTTGAAAGCCTACATTAAGGAAAAGTTAAATGGGGTAAAGGCAAAATTAGTTGGAGAAAGTCCCGGCAAATAAAGACAAATCATTTTCTCTACCGAATTATCGTAACGGTTCCTGCCCGCTCAATGGCTCCCTTTTCTTTGAGGATTGCATTCACCCGAAAAGTATAAACACCCTCAGGTGCATCCATACCCTCAATTTGTCCATTCCAAAGGCTATTGATGGATTGAGAATAAAAAACAATTTTTCCCCAACGGTCAAAAATAGACATCTCCAGCTTTTCGATGTGTAAGCCCACAGGGCCAAAGAAATCGTTTAATCCATCGCCATTTGGAGTAAAAGCATTGGGAAAGAAAATAGTAGATTTAAGGAAAATCTCAATATAATTGGAAAGAGTTGCGGTGTCTTTGCAACCCTCTGGGCTCGTGACAATGAGACTTACCGTGTACAATCCGGGTTGCGGGTAGGAATAAGTTGGGCTGACCTGAGACGAAATTCCACCATCGCCAAATTCCCAATTCCAGCTCACAATATTTCCCGTGCTTTCATCAAAAAATTGAATAGGCTTTTCAATATTCTGCAAGGTCGGTTGGGCATGGAAAGCAGCAATCGGTGTTGACCAAACATTTACATTGTTTACCGATGAGACTGTTGTTCCACAATATTGACTGAGTTGAACGGTATAGGCACCCGATTGGGTAATCGTGATGCTTGGTGTGGTTTCACCTGTATTCCAAAGCACGTTTCCGCTTGTAGGATTTGCTGAAAGTACAAGCGTGGAATGGTCACAAAACGACAATGGTCCGGAAGCCAAAATAGAAACCGGCCTGAGCTGATCTACACTCACCCTAATCGTATCGCTTCGATTGCATAGCGTTTGGTCGGTTACTTGAAGAATGTAGGTGTGCGCATTTGTATCGGGCGTAAAAATCGGATTTGATGATGTGCTAACATTCAAAAATGTGTTGGGTGTCCAGGCAAAATTCAGGATTCCCGTTCCCCCACCCCCACTCGGATTACCGCCCAAGGTGATGCTGGTTCCAAAACATATCAATGTATCGTTTCCGGCGTTGGCAACAATTTCTGGATTTACATCGGCACGTACTGTGTCTGACAGGTTGCATCCAAATCCATCGCCGATTACCAATATGAAAAGCACAGAATCTGTAAGCGTAACTTGTGGATTAGGGCCATTTGGCGTGCTTAACCCTGCAGGGGGTGACCATTGATAAGAATACGGAGGCAAACCACCTGAAAGCGTTGGGTTGCCTCCTAAATTCAACGCTTGATTGTAACAAAGAAAAGTATCGCGACCGGCATCCATAAAAAATGGATTGTTGACCCGAACCGAAAGAGAATCGCTTTGCTGTTGACAAGGGCCGGTGTTTGAAATTACGGAAACATGGTTCAATCCTGCCGGCATAGAAGAAAAAGCAAGAATCGAATCCGGCCCACTTTGCAAAGTATCTACCCCATTATTGAGAAAAGTATAATTTGGATAGCCACCTGGGATGGCAGTAAAGGTAATAGAATCATTAAAGCACAATGAATCATTTGAAGCGATAAGATTAACAAGGGGAATAATATTTGCCAAGACAAAAGGCGGCATGGGCCAAAGAGTACATGCGCTTTTGGTTAGCGATGATAAGTTGGGAGAAACCATTGGCACTGCATTCACCGGATTTAAATTTTCCCAACGGGGTACATTTTGCCAATGACCCATCGCATCGAATGGAGCGTCAGCGGATGCATCGAAATACAAAGAAATGTCGCCTGAAAGATTTCCAATAGGTTGCCGAACCCGGTGGTAATACAAAGAATTAATTTGACAAAATGAGCCGTCTTGCATGTTTCTATCAAAGCCATCTGTACTCGGGTCCAAATTTGCAAGACGTGCGGTAAAAGCAGTCGCTGTTGCAGCATTCGGTCTGATTTCAACCGGGCGATAGCGCAACACGCCCACACTTGAACCCGTGGGAAATAAATAAATATTGCTCGAAGCGGTATTTCTCCATAAATATCCGGTATCCAAACTGGAAACGAATCCACTTGAACGGGTAACAATTCCCGGGTCGGGGTTCCAACAAAACAATGCATGTTGATCGGTAGCAAATTCCAGGTGATTTAAAATAAGAGAATCTTCAACCTCTGCATGAATTGCCAGCCTTTTAATGCCACTATTGGTGCATTTCAAATCAAAAAATCGGGTTACACTATTCCCTGCAATGACTTGATTTTGACCACGCATTTCGGTCATTCCTTGCCAGGATGAATGAAACATTGAATTTTGCCCATCGTTGATGAGGGAATCGGTAAAAAATAAAGTACCCTCATTGTAAAAAGCACCGGCGCTGTCATTCCAAATGCCACCGATCACAGAAACAAAATCATTCCCTAAAATGGAAAGCGTGTCGGCCTTATTTACCATCACGGTTTGGGCGCTTAGTTTAAAAGAGAAACAAAGGCAAATACCCAATCCTATATGCCAACCTTTTCCAAGAAATTCCCTGAACACAAAGCAAGATACAAAAA
>JAYSVQ010000516.1:0-3236 GCA_043718485.1 Bacteroidota bacterium | reverse complement strand
TTTTTCCATGATACATTCGAAAACCATCTTTAATAATAAAATCATCGCCCAAGCTTCTTCCAATCAACGAAACTGCCGGGCTCATATCGGGGTTGCCTTTCGGAAATTTGTCTTCATGATGCACACAAAAAAGAAAGGGGTCTTGCGTTTCCCATTGAAAACCGAGTGGTTTGATGGTTTTGATTGTATTTTTGGTTTCCATATTTGATTCACCTGATAGTTCTGAACTTTTTGCTTTGCCCGAAAACGGATTTAACATTATGCCTGTTAATCCGAGTCCTATTTTTTGTAAAAAATCTTTTCGCTTGAGTTTCATATGTGTTTTAGCTAAAGGACCAGAAGACAACTTAAATTCAGAATAATTGTTTGAGGAATCGTTTAAAGGTAAAAAAAATCAGGGATTTTTACCCAAAGGTAGTTTTGCGCATCATTAAGGGTTATTCCTTTTAATTTTCGTATATTTGATTTCATAGCAAAGAGGGTAATTCAATGGCAACCGAAAATTCTCGCCGAAAATTTCTTAGAAACACCGCTTTGGGCGGTATTTCCCTTGGTTTTTTGCCCAAACTGGGCCTTGGGGTAAATCCTGAAAAGGCCAAGGAAGTTGAAGCCTGCAACCCTGTAACGCTAGATTATTACGGTCAGGGCCCTTTTTATCTTGCCAATGCCCCGACGATAGTGAATACACAATTGGCACAATTAACTGAACCCGGAACCCGGCTCATTATTTCGGGAATAATCCAAACCTTGGATTGTTCGGCAGTTATACCTAACACCCTATTAGATATTTGGCACGCCAATGATGCGGGTGCCTATGATACCGGAGGAAATAATTTAAGGGGAAAGACGCTTTCAAATGCGCAGGGATTTTATGTTTTTGAAACCATTTTGCCCGGAAAATATTTGAATGGGGCTTTGTATCGTCCAAGCCATATTCACTTTAAAATTACGACTCCAGGATTTCCTGCCTTTATTACGCAATTGTATTTTCAGGGAGATACCGATATTCCCGCAGATGCTGCGGCTTCTATCACCTCAGGCACTTATAACGCTACACACAGAATCATTCCCATTACCTTGAACGGTCAAGGCAAATATGAGGGAACCTGGGACATTGCCATAGATGGCGATGGCGCGGTTGGGGTTGCAGACATGCACCTGGATAAAGGAATGTTGTACGCTGTTTCACCCAATCCTTTTTCAGATGAAGTTGAAATTCAATATGGGGTTTTCCAGCCCTCAAAAATTAAAATTGAGGTTTTTGACATTCAGGGAAAACAAGTAGCCTTATTAGCTGAGAAGATTTTACAGCCGGGAAAATTTTCGGCCATTTGGAAGCCCGAATCGGGTATGCCTGCGGGTCTGTTTTGGGTAGCTTTAAAGGTAAATGATTTGCAAGTCCATTATTTGAAAATGGTTAAATTGTAAGGTGAGTTTATTTGGGCTCCTATAATTTGACATGGAATGAGGTTTAATAGCATGGCTTCGTATTTTTAGAGATAGAGAACGGCTTTAAGATTAAAATTGCAGACCTTATAAATTACAATTTGATAAAAATCAATTAGTTACGGTATTTTCTACGAGATTATATTTAAAATTAGATATTCTGAAAATACTTAGTTCCTCTCATGAATTGCTTCAATGTCCTAGGTGTTTTTACGATTTGGCTTCGGTTTTTTCAAGTGTTTTTTGGGTTTCAACTTCATCCTTTTTCCTGACTTGAAAGGAGTTGTAGTGCCTTATTTTTGAGTCAATAGAAAATAAGAAATGGTGACTCATTTTACATCTAAATCAAAAGGGTTCTTAATCGTCTTCGTGACGGCAAGTTTATTCTTGCTTAGTTTCGGAAACGCATTTGCCGTACACCGATACAGTGTAGCAACCGGCAATTGGAATTCTACCTCTACCTGGGCTGCAACTTCGGGTGGTTCCGCCGGCGCTTCTGTTCCTATTAGCACCGATTCAGTTACTATTGAAGGCGGTTTTTCGGTTACAGTTGACATATCCAATGCTGTGTGTGTGCGAATTTTAGTAGGCGGTGCAAGTGGAAATGGTACCCTTATTTTCGCTGCGAGTTCCCTTCTTACTGTTTCCGGTTCTGTTGTTTTAGGGAATGGGGCACAAAATGGAAGTCTGAATTTTTCAAGTGGAGGCCATCTTCAAGTTGGCAGTGCACTTACAGTTACAACACTGGGAACATTTACGCCTGGTTCGGGTACCATAGAGTATAATACAGCAGGCGCACAAACAGTGGCTACTACAACTGCACTTGGAACCGGATATAATAATCTCATCGTTTCAGGTTCGGGTTCAAAAACAACGACTACGGTAACCGTAAATGGTATTCTTACATTAGAGGGTACAGCCACAGTTTCGGCAGCCATAACTTACGGCGCAGCAGGTGGGGTAAAATACAATACAGCCACGGGTCGAACAGCCACCGTAAACGAATGGCCCGCTACCTTTTCAGGAACCGGAGGCGTTACCATAGCCAACACAGGAACCATCGCCTCAGTAGGAAATTCTGTGTTCAATACCAGCGTGCCATTAACTATTAATGCAGGGGCAACCCTAAATCCATCAAACGACAATTTTACATTTGGTGGCGATTTTGTAAATAATGGCACCATGAGTGCCTGGACTGGTTCAGTTACCATTAATGGAACAGCAAATCAAAACATTTCAGGTTACACTACAACCAATAAAACTACATTTTCAAAAACAGCAGGGACAGCCACTTTTACAAGTAATTGTGATTTTGGAAATGGGGGAGGAGATGCATTAATTATGAATGGGTCAGGCGGCACACTGAATTTGGGTTCCGGCTTGACGCATACATGTAGCCTTGGAGATATTGTTCTCACTGCAGGAACGTTAAATGCAAGTTCGAGCACCCTTAATATTTCCTTCGTTAGTGGTTCAGCAATTAATGGTACCGGTTCTGTGTTTTCTGCGGGAACTAGCACGGTTCAATTTAGCGGAGCCGGAAATCAAGCTTGCACTTCCACCGCAATTACTTTTAACAATGTCACTTTTTCAGGTTCAGGCACCAAAACAATTACGACAGCGAATTTTACGGCGAATGGAACCGTATTAATGGAGGGCACCTCTACAGTTTCAGCCGCACCAACCTATGGTGCATCTGCTGCGTTGGTTTATAATACTTCAACAAGCAGAACAGCAGGCGCAGAATGGCTGGCTACTTTTGCGGCAACCGGGGGTGTTACCATTGGTAG
>JAYSVQ010000515.1:0-3237 GCA_043718485.1 Bacteroidota bacterium | reverse complement strand
GGTCAGCGTCAAAAGTTGGCGATTCCGCGAGGCGAATTGAAGCAAAATCAACCGGAATGATACATAGAATTCCATTTTCCGATCTTTGCGCCAATTTGAAAATCAAAAAAGTAACAAAAATATACTAAAATTGTTACAAAAAAATTATCAAATAGCTTGAAATACAGGTATTTGTGGTGATAATCAATTTCTTCAATCCCGAGTCAATTCAGCTATTTGCTTTAATCCTTCCCCCCCGGAGCACACTACCTACAAATGACAAAATGAATTGTAACAAAAAAATACTATATTTGTTACAAATTAATGAACGTGATCGTATGCAAAGCATTGAAAATAAAGTGCTAATGAAGATAAAGAGAATACCAAGGGGAGTAATACTATTTCCTGAGGACTTTAATTCTTTGGGGTCCTCAGAAGCAGTACGTCTGGCCCTACATCGCCTAGAACGAAAGAAAGAAATAAAACGCCTTGGACAGGGCATTTATGCTCGGCCCCAAATCAGCGACCTAATTGGTGAGGTGTACCCCTCAATTGAGGAAATAGCGGCAGCGATTGCGAAGCGGGACCGAATTCGAATAGTTCCCACGGGAATATATGCGCTCAACGCCCTGGGTTTAAGTACTCAGGTACCGATGAAAGTCGTATTGCTTACTGATGGTTCGCCAAGATTAATCAAAGTGGGAAAACGAACCATTTTATTAAAAAAAGCAGCCCCAAAAAACCTTTCCGGAAAGGGAGAGATCAGCCGCCTGGTAATCCAGGCACTGAAAGAAATTGGTAAAAACAGAGTGACGGTGAACGAGGAGAAAAGAATCCTTTTTTTACTCAAAAAGGAAAATCCCCGCTTCCTGTTGCACGATATTTCTCTCGCGCCTGTCTGGATTCAGAAAATAATGAGGAGGGCATTGCTGTGAAATTGAAAAACTTCAATGAGTTGCCTCAGTCTGAAAAAGAGTTGATTTTTCAGGAGATTGGTACTCAAACGGGTATTCCATCATTTGCCGTTGAAAAGGACTGGTGGGTAGTGCAAATCCTTTCTATTGTATTTGAAATGGATGCAGGGAAACATATTGTGTTCAAAGGCGGTACTTCACTAAGTAAGGCATGGAATCTGATTGAGAGATTTTCAGAGGATATTGATCTAACCATTGACAGAGAGTTTCTGGGCTTCTCGGGCGAATTATCCAAAAAGCAACGCACTAACCTTCGCAAAATAGCGAGTGCGTACACAGGTGGCAGATTTTTGGCGGATCTACAGAATCATTTCAAGGAGAAAGGCATTTCCGGTGTGGTATTCAATTTGGTAGAAACTGAAAGCAGTGATCAGGACCCAAGAATAATTGAAGTTTATTACCCGAATGTGATTCCACCACCAGGCTATTTGCAACCCAAAGTACAAATAGAAGTAGGATGCCGTTCGTTCAAAGAACCATTTACTTTGAAATCATTTGGATCGCTGGTAGATGAAGGCTTCCCGGATCGTGAATTCGCGCAGCCATATATCCAAATTCCATCCGTTAATCCGGAAAGAACCTTTCTTGAAAAAATATTCCTGCTGCATGAGGAGTTTCAACGTCCACCTGAGAAAATGCGGGTGGATAGATTTAGCAGACACTTATATGATGTGGTGAAGTTGTCAGAAACAGAGTTTTGTGAAAAGGCCCTGAATGATCAGGAACTGTATTCGACCATTGTGGAGCACAGGCATAAATTTACTAGGGTAGGAGGTGTAAATTACAACCTTCATCAACCTCAAACCATTCATCCAATCCCGCCTTCAGAACTGTTGAATGAATGGAAAACCGATTATGAAATCATGGTTAACCAGATGATATATGAGCAAAAGCCCCCGTCCTTTGAAAAAATAATGGAGGACCTTGGAAGGTTGAAACAAAGAATAAATGACCTGCCCTGGAAATTCGCGAAAGAATTTCCGGAATCCGGGATATAGAATTTTACTAAATTTCAGCGTAATTTTCAACAAGAATCGCATTGGAGTTATGGGAATAACATTGTACTACAAGGGAAAGTTCAAAGAATCGGCCTCTCTACCCGAATTGATCGAGGAGGTAAAAGACATTGTGGAAGTGTATGGATGGAAGCATCACTTTTATGCGGAAGATTTTCCGGATGTTCTGGAAAACGGTCCGTGGTGGGAGAGCAAAGTGTATGGAATCAGCTTTTCCCCGCCGAATTGCGAACCTGTTTCGCTAACTTTTCTGGAAAATCGCCGAATGTGTTTCCCCGGTTGGCTCCAGTTTCTGAATGAAAAGTCTTCAGAAACAGAAATGCAATATCTCTTTCAGCCATTTACGAAAACCCAATTTGCCGGAGCCACAGTTCATAAACTGATTGTTCACCTTTTGAAGTACCTGAATGAAAAATATTTTGAAGAATTTACCCTCCTTGATGATGCTCACTATTGGGAAAAGGGCGACGAAAAGGCATTGGATGCAATTTTCAAAGCGTATTCCGAAATGCTAGATATGGTTTCGGATGCAATTTCAAATGAGCCGATGCTTGAAGGGGAAAATATGGAACAGTGTTTCAAGAGAATTTTGAAGAAAAGCACTCAACGGAAAAAGGGAAAATAAAAAATTCGGCTGTCACTTTCTGAATGTAAAGTTTGCTGTAAGCCTTAATGGTAAACTGTATTCATTTTCAAATCCTATTTCCTGCATACGTTAATGGATATTTGCAATTAAACTCACTAAACATTTACCAAAATTTTATAATACGAGCTTCCTCACCGCATCTCCAATCAACGCCAATTCCTTCCGTAGAAAGTCAGAACTTGTTCCCCCCCTCACCGCCAAAGGCGGAATGCGAAGAGCGAAAGCGGAAAAGCGCGAGCGGCTCCGCTTTCAGATGAAGCCGGATTCGTCCGTCCGAACGGCGTTGACCGGGCGGGCTTTCGCAGGGGTCAGCGTCAAAAGTTGGCGATTCCGCGAGGCGAATTGAAGCAAAATCAACCGGAATGATACCTGGAAGAGGATTAAAATTATAATTTCAAGACAAGGAATTAAACAGGCTGGGATAAATTAGTGTTTTTCTACCATTTAAAGCAGATACTTCCGCCAAAAGTGGCCTTTTGGAAGGTTTAAAAAATACCATATTTACAAATTCTCCTTTGATTTTTGCACTATTAAGGCGACCTTCATGCCAATTGAATTTCATTCTGGTAAAAAATTAGACAAATTCCACTCTCATGAAACATTCTGTTACCACATTTCTTCT
>JAYSVQ010000514.1:0-3238 GCA_043718485.1 Bacteroidota bacterium | reverse complement strand
AAGTCCAAAATGACTCTGCTATTATTGAATTCAATTTTTTGCGATTTAATTCCTTTTATTTTTTGTAAACGTCGGGAAATAATGAGCGCACAATGCTCACTTTCCAGGCCCTCGATTGGTAAAATGAACTCGGATGGTGATTGATTTGTCATGTTGCGATATAGGTAAGTAGCAATTTTTGCTTTGCTTTCCAGGTCAAAGGTAGGAATTAAAAAAGACGGTTTTTAGGCCATTCTAATCACTTGGCATCCCTATAACCTATTTGTTACGCATTTGGTTTAGTTGAGGCAAACGAGGTACACTATGAAACGCTTCCTAATTTTCCTGCCCCTTTTTTTCCTATCACTAGGAATGTCAGATTTTTATGCCCCCCAATCCACTTATTCAATTTTGGAATTGGAAAAAAATGGAATGGCGAAATTTAATTTTCAAGGAATTAACACAAATAATTTTTCGGATGATGAACTTTTGTCAGCAAGTAACCTGCAAATGCTGATTACAAATACAAGCGCAGAAGACATTTCTGTAATAATTCCTGCTGGTCTTCGCTTGAAAGCCGATATGGATGAATTTCAAGATATGGTGCTTCCACAGACCCTGCAATTTGTGTTGAGAAAAGGAGAGAAAAGGGCAATTCCCTTGATCGGAAAATGTGTAGAAGCTTCTGATATGGGCCCGGGAGAATCTACCGCTTATGTCATTGAGGGAATGACAAGCGGAAGTATGTTGAAATTGGCGCAATATGCAGACAAAAATAAATTAGGCGGAAATAGTGAAATCCAATATGCTTTTTGGGCAATAAGCGATCAACATTCACTGGCGAATCTTCAAGGAAATTCTCCCCTCCAAAAATATGTGTCTGAAATTACCAAACGCCCGATACCCCCGCCCGGTTCTTTCGAGCCGGCTCCGCCTCCACGAATTCAACGCTCCTACACGGTAAAAGGACATCTTCAATACAGTTTGGTAATGCCATCAAAAGTTTCACTTCAGGTAAAGGATGGTGAAGGCAAAATCGTGAAAAAATTTCTGGATGAGGAAAGCAAGCAAAAAGGAAATCATACTTGCGACTATGCCTTTTCCTGGAAAGAAGGAAAGTACGAAACCCAGCTTGTTGTAAACGGACAAATTCGCGCAAAGAAAACTTTTGAAATCGCTTCCTCACAAAATTAATCCGATAGCTATCGGATCGCATTTCTGGTTGAAGGGCCTCCATTTGGGGGCCTTTCTTTTTTCACATTCTTCGTTAACATTATTGCATTTCCTTTTACTAAGCTGATGATAAACAGAATAATATTTGGGTCGCAATAAGGGTGTAAATCGAGAAGCAAACTATGCGAAGTAGTAGGATTTCAACGGCCTTTTCTTTTTTGCGGTCTTATTTTGGTAAGGTAGACGAAACCGTTTCTGGGCAAAATAAAACCATGAAAATTCCGGATTATTGTTTTTGAGATAAAAAGTAGTCTTAATTAATTCTTAATTTGGGATGCACAAAACCTCAATAGCGTTCAATATGAAACACTTTTTTCCTCTTTTTTTCTTTTTCGCATGTTTTTCAATTTTAAAAGGACAAAATTCTAACTTTAGGGGAATGAAAAAGAAAATAATTCAAACTGAAAATGCACCTCAACCGATTGGGCCTTATTCCCAAGCGGTAAAAGCAGGTGACTTCCTTTTTGTGTCAGGCCAAATCGCAATTGACCCAACAAGTGGAAATTTAAACATGGCCGACATTGCAACAGAAACTTCACAAGTCATGCACAATATTGGGGCCATTCTTATGGAAGCAGGTTTGGATTACAAGCAAATTGTTAAGACAAGTATTTTTCTGAAAAGCATGGATGATTTCAACACGGTAAACGAAGTGTATGGCTCGTTTTTCAAGAAAGATTTTCCGGCAAGGGAAACGGTTCAAGTCGCCGGCCTTCCTAAGAATGTAAATGTCGAGATTTCTGTTACTGCCCTTTTTAAAAAATAATTTTTAATGGATATTTCCGCCATTCTGAATGAGTTAGGCGAGGACCGTCATTCCTTTTTTGGGGCAGTAAGTCCCCCTATTTTTCAAACCAGTAATTTTTGTTTTCCCAATGTAGCTGCATTGCGCAGTTCATTAGAAAAAGAAAAAGAGGTTCCCTTTTACACGCGCGGAAATAACCCTACAGTTGAACTTCTGCGAAAAAAAATAGCTGCATTGGAGGGCGGAGAAGATGCGCTCATGTTTGGCTCTGGAAGTGCAGCAGTCGCCGCTGCTATCATGCATGTTGTGCAGGCAGGTGACCACGTGGTTTGTGTGCAGAAACCCTATTCATGGACCAACAAATTGCTGAATCAAATGCTCAACCGATATGGTGTTGAGACCACAATGGTTGATGGAACCCTTGTAGAGAATTGGAAAGAGGCAATAAAACCCAATACTAAACTGTTTGTGCTTGAAAGTCCAAACTCTTTGACATTTGAACTGCAAGATTTGGCAGCAGTTTCAGCCTTGGCAAAGGCGCATGGAATCACCACCGTTTGCGATAATTCGTATGCAACGCCACTAAACCAACAACCCATAAAATTGGGCGTTGACATAGTCGTACACAGCGCTACAAAATATTTAGCAGGACATAGCGACGTAGTCGTCGGGGCCTTAATTTCAACGAAGGAACGTTGTGACAAAATTTTTCATTCCGAGTTTATGACCCTGGGCGGAATTCTGGCTCCCTTTGAAGCATGGTTGGTGCTGCGTGGTCTAAGGACCTTGAGTTTGCGTGTTGAGCGCGCAGCAAGTTCTGGAATGAAAGTGGTTGATTTCTTGTCCAAACATTCAAAAATTGAGCGAATACTGCATCCCCATCATCCCTCTTTTCCGCAATATCAACTTGCGCTAAAGCAACAAAAAAGACCGGGCGGAATGTTTTCTATTTTTTTAAAAGCCGAAAATATTTCTGCGGTTGAGCGCTTTTGCGATAGTCTGCGTTATTTTCTGATTGCAGCATCTTGGGGGGGCTATGAATCTTTGCAATACCCTATTTGCACCTTGTACGATTCAGAAAATTATGGCTATACCCAATTGCCTTGGAATATGGTGCGCCTCTATGTAGGTATCGAAGAACCCGATGATTTAATTTTTGATTTGAATCAGGCTCTGGAGAAGGTGTAAGGCTTGTTGCTTTAATTAAAAGTTGAATCTACAAATTCAACCTTAAAATCATCGATTAAAACCTCATCCCGAGTTGGGTTATAAATGAAAACC
>JAYSVQ010000513.1:0-9865 GCA_043718485.1 Bacteroidota bacterium | reverse complement strand
TCAATAAATTCCAGCGTGTCTAACACGTTTACGTTTGAATATTCAGTTAATTTTTGACCGCTTAATGATAAAGGAACATCTCCTATTGCGCCAATTGTAAGTTTCAATTTTTCCTTTTTTTGATAAAAACGACTTGTAGAATCCGTTTCAAAGCCGATATTTTCTTTTTTCAGCAACTCACTTTCCTTTGCTATTTTTTCGGAACGGCGGGAAATCATGCGTTGTTTATCTGTGATTTTTTTACGCATCATGGCAAGCCGTTGCTCAATTTTTTTGCGCTGCGTGTTTATTTTTCTCAATTCTTCTTCTTTTTTGGCGATGGCTTTTTGGGAAATGCTTCCATCCTGACGCAAAATTTCAAGGTCAGCAGCGAGCCTTTCTTTTTGTTGGTCTAAAGAAGAACGGGCCGGTAAATTGGATGAATCGGCCTTGTTTACTTTAATAATTTCTTTTTGCAGGTCTTCGGTTTTCTTGTTCCAATTTTTATCTTCTTTTTCAAGTTCAGCTAATCGTATTTGGTTTTCTTTGAGTTTGTCTGCGTTTTTGGTAATGGTTAAGTCTTCATTGTATTGCAAGCCAATTCTTGGAATGGTGCCACTCAGATTTATTCTTTTTTTAACTATACCGGTTAGCAAATTTGCGTCTTCAAAATCGGTAATCCAGGAATAACGAATGGTTCCAAACATTAAAGGAAGGGTAAGACCAAGATTCAATTTTTTCAAAACTGTAAATCCTGTTCCGATATACAATTCATTCAAACCCCCTTTTGCAGATTGTTGCAAAATATATCTTTCAAAACTGGTATCGCGGGCAATTGAATCTGCCGAGATTAAAGAATAATTTACCCCGCTCCAAGGTGCAAGACCCGCAACAAAAGTAATTTTTTTGTTGGTTTTGAAAGCCAGTCCGGCATTTTGAAAAGACCCTGTCATCAGGCGTGTACTCGTGCTTGCATTGCTGAGGTTTCTAAGTGAAACGAAGCCGGAAAAATCAAAGGTTGTCAATTGAATTCCAGCATAAGAAGCAGGGTTTACACGGTTAACAGTAACCCCATCAGAGATACCTATTCCCAGGTTTCCCATGCTTTGATTTCTAACGCTATTTCCGGGAAAAACCTCACCGACACCAAAGCGTGAATAGGGGCTAAGATTTATCTGTCCTGCCAAGGGCAGAAGAGAAATGCAGAAAAACAGGGTAATGGCCGTTTTATGCAAGAGTTTTTTGGCTACGAACAATGAATTCAATTCCTTTAAAAAGCAGATCAGGGTCGACAAAATTGATGTTTTTGACGTGATTTCCCAAAAGAAGACAATCTCCACCTGTAATGATGGTTTTTAGGGCCTGTGTTTGCTCCTCCTTATATTTTTCAATGATGCCTTCAATTTCGCAAATCAGTCCATTAAAAACCCCGGATCGAATCGCATTTTCTGTGTTTATGCCACTTAAAGCAGGCTTTTGGTTTTCAAGTGATACCATGGGCAATCTTGCCGTAAATTCATGCAAGGCACGAAAACGCATGTTCAATCCCGGGCTGATGCCTCCACCTATGTATTCGTTTTTATCGTTCACAAACTCCCAGGTTAGCGCAGACCCGCAATCGAAAACCAGCAAAGGGCCCTGCTCGAAAATAGATACCGCGCCAATGGCCACCGTTATTCTATCAATGCCGAGTGTCGCCGGAGTTTGGTACAGATTTTTTATCGGCAAAAAAGTTTGACTATCAATTTCAATTCCGGGGATTCCATTTAAAAAATGATGAATAGGAGTTGAGAATTCTGGGAAAGAAACATTTACTAAACCCCAGCCCTCAATATTTGCTTTGTTTCGTTCTAAAATTTGTTGAACAAACCGGCCAAGTTCAGCGTGAGGGCAAACTCCTTTTTCTTTTACTAAAGCTTTTTCGAGAATCGCCCATTTAGCAAATGAATTTCCTATGTCAATACAAAGAATCACAATAAAAATCGAATTTCTTTCATGTCAAAATAAGTAATCGCATTTTCGATTTCAAGACCAAGTTTGCCATTTGCATCTATGTCCGAAATAAGGGCTTCAAATTTTTTCTCACCTATGGCAAAGGTCTGTTGTTTTCCATAGCCAAACAATGCAGAAAGGTAAGACTCGTCAATAAGAGTGTTTTTATTCGTTTTGAGTTGCATGTAACGCTTTTCGAGGAAATGAAGCAAAATATCGATGGTTTTTTCCTTGTCTTGGCTTTTTCCGGTGAGATTTTGAATCGAATCGGCGGGTATTGGAAATAAGGGAAAATGGGCTTGATTCACATTTATCCCGATTCCCCAAATGCTCCATGATACTTTTGACGGACTCAATTGATTATGCAGTAAAATTCCGGCGACTTTTTTTCGGTTGACGAGAATATCATTCGGCCATTTTATTTTCACCTCCAAGTCGGGGCACAAAAAAAGCAAGGTGTCGTGTACGCCTAAAGCGGCGGCTTTATTTAATTGAAATAAGGTTTGGGGAGAAAGAAAAGTGGGGTAATAAATAACGCTTATTAATATGTTTTTACCGGGATGGGATTGCCAACTATTCTGGCCTTGCCCTACTCCTTTAAGTTGGTTACCGGCAACAATTGTCGTGCCTTCGACAGGATGAGAACCCTGTAACATTTCGGTGGCAAATGCCTGGGTGGAATCTAATTCTTCCCTGTAAATTCTATTTTTTCCAGTAAAAAGGGCTTCCATTTTTAAAAATTTGCCCTAAGTTTTCTTATCCCAAGATAGAAAAATGAAGCTTCAAATGGATTTGTCTTCCATTTTTTACAAGAAATCCAATCTGCGCTGTATTTTTGCATCCTCAATGCCAATAAAAACAAAAGTAAAAACAAAAAAAGCAGATTCTGCGCTTGCAGATCTTGTTGTTCAAGGATTATTGAATAAAAAAGGCAAGGATATTCTAAAAATGGACCTTCATAAACTTGAGGGTGCCATTTCAGACTATTTTGTGATTTGTACCGGAACCTCAGATACTCACGTTCAAGCCCTTGCAGATTCTGTTCACGAAACGGTTAAAAAAGCAACCGGTGAAAATACCCGCGGAACTGAAGGCGAAAAACAAGGTGAATGGATCTTGATGGATTATGTGGATGTTGTCGTTCATATTTTCTTAAAAGAAAAGCGTGGTTTCTACAACATTGAAGAACTTTGGGGTGACGCTAAATTTGAGAAAATTGATTCTGAATCTTAAGATTTAATAAATTTCAATATCTTTTCTTTCCCGTAATGCCGAATATGGATAAAATACATTCCAGTCGGTAAAGATTCTAGATTGAGTCTGCATTCGTTTATCCCGAAGTTCAACGTAAAGCTCACATTTTTTCCATGAACGTCTGAAAGCCTGAATTCAGGACTGAGATTCAGTCCGTCATCCCACCTTACAAAGATTTCGTTTCTTGCAGGATTGGGAAATAGAGAAAAGGAGTTTTCGATTTCATCTGAGGCGATTCCAATAATTGTACAATTCACAACCCTGATAGAGTCGCTCACACTTTGGTTACATCCATTTGAATCTGTAAATGAATAAGAAATGCTGATTGTTCCTAAGCCAGCCACAGAAGGATTGAATACCGATGATGAAACTCCGCTGCCAGAAAAGGTGCCACCTGTTGGGTTGGCAGAAAGTTGTAATGCATTTGCATCTAAACAAATCGTATCTGAAAGTGTAAAAGTTAATGTCGGATTCGGATTTACCTCAATCACAAAGGAACAAGTGTTTTGATTGCCCGAACTATCTGCACTTACAAACTCAACTACATTTGTGCCGACAGGAAATACAGAACCGGATGTGTCGCCGCTAACCTGAATAAGGGTGGGCACAACACAATTGTCGGTCGCAGTTGGCGAGTTGAACGAACTAACCGTGCCTTCGCAAACGGGGATAGCGTTGGTTGGACAAAAAGTAAATTGGGGCGCAGCAGTATCTGTAATAGTAACTAAAAAGGAACAGGTTGCCGTATTTCCACTGGAATCACTTGCAGAATAAGTAACCAATGTATTCCCATTTGAAAAAGTAGCTCCAGCGTTTTGAGTACTCGTCAACTGATCAAAATGATTGTCTGTAGCCAATGCAGGTGACCAGGTAACAGTTGCAGTGCAAACCCCGCTGTCATTAGCTTGTTGAATAGGAGAAGGGCAAAAAGCAAATATTGGGGAAATTGTATCTGTAACCGAAACAAAAAAAGTATCAGCTACACAATTTTGAATGTCGTTAACAACGTAGGTAGTCGGGTGGATAGGAGAGATGCCAAGGGTGCGCAAAAAATTACTTTGGCCTTGCCAATCCCAGTCCCCATTCCACGATGCACTTAGAAAAAGGGAATCACCTTCATACATGTTTACATTAGTGGATTGGCCTGCATTCTTTAAAATCGTAAATTGATCCTGAAGGGTTCCGGTTTCAGAAATAAATTTAGCATCGAGCCGATTGTCTTGAATTTCAAGTAAAAAAGAACCTCCATTTCCATCATTTGAATATTGCATCATATTGTGTGGCCACCCGGCTGCGGTGCCGCCCGATTTTCCGGCTGAGCCCGCAACCACATACACAATTCCCTCATTTGTGGGTGAGGCTGTATCTTTTATGTATGGACAAGAATTGGCGCTGCCATCATACTTTGCTGAAGAACTGTCTGTCCAGTGCAAACTTGCATTAAAGGTACTCTCCACGTCATAATGTCCTTTTGTAAGCTTTGAGCGTTCATAGCAATGACTGTGTCCACATAAAATTAAATCGACTTTGTAGCGGTCAAGAATTCGAATCAATTTCTCTCGCATTTGGATCAAATCGCTTTCCGTATCTGAATTGTGTGACCCTTTTGTGTAGGGCGGGTGATGCCAATATAAAATTGTCCAGGGCAGGGTATTGTTTGCAAGATCGTTTTTCAGCCAGGTGACCTGAGCACAGGTTGTATCATAAAGCCTTAAACTGCTTTCGGTGCCGTATGAATCTAAACTAATAAAATGTATATTAGAATAATTGTAACTGTAATATCCCTCTGTTCCTGAGGCAAGACCGCCGCATTCACCATTCGTTGGCAGGGTAAAGGATTCGTAATATTCGGTATTTCGTAACGGTTGTTGGCCCGCGCTATTGGCATAATCGTGGTTACCAGGCGCAGGGAAAATGGCCGTTTGACGCATGAGATAACCGGACATGTAAGGTTCGAAAAAATTGTAAGTATATTCAGAATCCGTGCCGGCATTATAAGCGTTATCGCCCAAAAGTAGCCAAGCATTCAAGTAATTAGTGCCTAAATAATTTTGAACTTGATTGAGGTTGAATGCCTGAGTATTATAGTTGGTGCCACAATCTCCGGTTACCCAAATTCTGGTTTTTTCATGAATATTGAATGTGGGGGCAGTTTGAAAAAAATTAAGCGTATCGCCTTGGAGCGTTGTATTTCCGCTTCCAACCGTGTAGTAATAACGTGTATTGGGCATGAGCCCGGTCAGTCCAATCGCATGCTCAATTGTATTTACATTTACGAAAACAGAATCAGACCAAATTCCTTGTGTCAATCCATATTTTACTTTTGAAAAACTGGCCGTATCGGTTTTCCACCTCACCATCATAGAGGTATCTGTGGCCATTTGCAAATAAGGGCCTCGGGTAATATTCAGGCTTCCATATCTTCTGGCGATTACCTCAAGGTTAAAGGACACATCTGAACTAGTAATGCTATTTTGATGAATTTCAACTGCAATCGTATTGTTTCCATTCACAAAGGTTCCCGGACTTGGGGTAAACGTAATCCAACTATACCCATCGTCAGCGCAAGAAGCACTTGCCAATGTGGCATAAGTTGGCGCGCCTGCCGGCATATTATTTCTCCAAACTTCATTTCCATTTATAAAAACTATGGCGCCATCGTCTCTTTTTATTTTAATAAAAATCGTTCTGTATAAAAGTACATTCGATATATTTAAAACCCTTCTAAAATAATAGGCAGAATACCGATTGCCGCTTGGCCCAGAGGGAACTACAGTGGCTTCATCACCTTCTCCCCAGCCTAATTCTGATGGACCGGTTGACCATGCGGCATCATTATAACTTGTGTTCATCCACGTTGCACTGGGAAGACTGGCTGTGAAATATTTCCAGGTTGCCCCTGAGGCCAATAAGGTATCTGATTGTGCCCTGGATGAGGAGATAATGAGTAAAGTTAAAAGAAGGATGAAAAATAGCTTAGCACTTGTTTTCATTTTTGGTATAGTGTTGGTTGATTTCGTTTTTCGGTTTTTTTAAACCCTGTATTAAGTTCGTTTAAAAACTTCTAATAGTTGCCGAATGGCTGCTGCTGCCTTTAATGGATCTTCCAGCATTCCCAGGTGGCCAACATTATCCATTAAACAGGGAATAGGATTTTTTGCCATCATCATTTCTTCTCTTGCAATGCCTTTGGGGATGAAAGCATCTTCACTTCCCATAACAAACAAAACAGGCATTTCAAGATTTTTTAAGATTTCAGATTTGTCCTTTCTATCTCGCATCGCTTCTGTATAGGCAATCAAGGCATCATATTGCGGTTGTAAGGTTATGATTTCCAAAAACCGTTCTAACACCTCAGCCGGCATGCTGGTATACAACTGCGGATAAAAACTATGCAAATATTCTTTTGGCCCTTTTATTTCCAAATAGCGAATGGTTTTATTTCTTATTTCAACCCTTGCCGAAGTGTCACTCATAGCTAAAGAATGAAACAATCCAAACCCTTCTAATTTTTCTGGAAATTTTTCGGCATAATTAAGCGCAATGTAACCACCGAGTGAGTGGCCAATAAGTGTAAATTTCTCCACCTCCATTTCGACCAACATACGGTTGAGCCATGATGCCATTTCCGAAAGGTCATGCATTCCCGGAAAAGAGGCGGTATCTCCATGTCCGGGCAAATCAATTGCGATGAGGCGAAAGTCTTCTTCAAGTTCCTTAATTACAAACTCCCAAATATCTGCATTCAAGGCAAAGCCATGAAGCAAAACAATAGTATATCCCCTTCCCACATCATAGACCCTCACAGGAAGGCTATCAATGTGAAATAAATAAGGAATATTCAATGTCTAAAAGCTTATTGAATTTCTGCGCTCAGGCCTCTATCAACCAGCGCACGCCAGCGGGGTTCTAATTCGGGAAAGCCACCGTGCTTAACCGCGTATTTGCCTTTATGATGAACAATCATCGCACATTGTTCAGCTTGTTCTGAACTATGTTCACATACTTCCACCAGGCTTTTAATTACAAAATCAAAAGTGTTGAACTCATCATTAAACAATACAATACGAAGCTCGTCCTCTTCGCGAGTAAGTATCTCCTCACGGACTAATTCTTTTACCATTTTAAAAAGTAGATTTGAGATTAACTTATAAATTTAAAGAATTTTGGGAAATTGCCACAGATTTCCATTATGTTAAGACTAAATCCTTCCCATTTCGATGATTATGAGCTGATTGATGCAGGCGAGGGCGAAAAAATTGAACGTTTCGGCCCTTGGGTGCTGATCAGGCCTGAGCCACAAGCCATTTGGAAAAAGGCCTTTTCTCCAGAAAAATGGAAGTCAATGGCCCATGTTTGTTTCATTCCCGATGGGGGTTCGGGTGGAACCTGGCAAAAATTGAAGCCTGAAATGCCAGATCAATGGTTGATTTCATACCAAAACAAAGGCCTAAAATTGAAATTCAGGCTCGGTCTAACAGGTTTTAAGCATGTGGGTATTTTTCCCGAACAAGCCTCTAATTGGGATTTTATTTTTGAGAATACCAGAAAGATAAAGAATCCTAAAATACTAAATTTATTTGCCTATACCGGAGGGGCGAGTTTAGCGGCTAGAGCTGCAGGGGCAGACGTGATTCATTGCGATTCCATAAAGCAAGTCGTGAATTGGGCAAATGAAAACATGAACCTTAGTGGATTAACAGATGTAAGATGGTTGGTAGAAGATGCATTTAAGTTTGTGAAAAAAGAAGCTGCTAAGGGAAAAATATACCAAGGAATTATTCTGGATCCCCCGGCCTGGGGCCATGGCCCAAAAGGAGAAAAGTGGAAATTGGAGGAAATGATAGCCGAACTCATGGAGCATGTTGCGGCCCTTTTAGATGAACGAAAACATTTTTTAGTTTTTAATGCCTATTCGCTTGGCTACTCACCCATGTTAATAGAAAATTTGGTTTTGAGCACGCTAAAAATAAAAAGGACGCAGGTTGAATCCGGAGAATTGTATGTACCAGACCAAAGTGGGAGGAATTTGCCGGGAGGTATTTTTTGCAGAAGTACGAGAGGGTTGAAAAATTAATTTCGAATGAAAAGAGTGCAAGGAAGAATAATTATCGCAATATTTTTTGTCTTTTCTATTTCCTATTTAATCATTATTCCGTTTAAACCCCTTCCTTTTGATTGGTTGATTAAAGCCATTCCTGTATTAAGTCTTTCACTTTGGGTGGGTATAAAAGCCAATCATCGAGAAAGAAATACCCTTTTAATGGGATTGCTTTTGTCGGCAGGAGGTGATATCACATTGGCCATTCATGATGCGACAAAACCACACCTTTTTTTAGTGGGCCTGGGATTATTCTTGCTCGCCCATGTAATGTACATTATTTGCTTTTTCCCTTCGATTCATTTCCGAAAATCATCGATTCTCCCACTATTGTTTATTCCTTTTTTTTCGATTGGAATGGCATTTTTGTTAGCTGAAAACTTAGGTGAATTAATGTGGCCTGTTTTCGCTTATATATCTGTGATTTCAATTATGGGAATGACCGCTTCTCTTCATTCACGAGGAGGTTGGGTTTTATTGATAGGCGCCCTTGCTTTTATTTTGTCGGATGCCGCAATTGCAATTCATACCTTTCTAATGCCCAACGGACATTTTTACAAAACAGCGTTTTCTGTTTTCATTATGGTAACTTATT
Source organism: Bacteroidota bacterium (assembly GCA_043718485.1). Taxonomy (GTDB): domain Bacteria; phylum Bacteroidota; class Bacteroidia; order J057; family JADKCL01; genus JAYSVQ01. Next base: position 944 of record JAYSVQ010000513.1, on the reverse strand, counting down.
ACGCAGCACAATTTTTGATCGTGAAAAGTTTGTTTCCTTTTAGGGCGCAGAATACTACGGTTAAATAATTATCCCACCTATTCCTTTTAGTAAGTTGGCTTGGCCATAGGTGCTATCGCATCCGTTTATCCATTTCTGGTAACTACGCACGCTTAGTGCCATTCTGCGTTGTCGCACCGTTCAAATGGGAGCCACAGGATTAATCTGATAGCAATCTGATCGCTGCTCCGTTTCAGTGCGGGCGGGCCCGTCTGAAAGGATTGATCCGGGCGGGCCCGTCTAAATCGGTTCAGCCGGGCGGGCACTGAACCGCCAATTTCTTGTAGGTGGTGTTTATAGGCTGGCGTTCTTGTCTGTCGTGTCTTACAACCTTTGTCAGTATTTAGTTTTGCAGTCATTGTCAAGTTGCACTTTTGTGTCGGGTTGCGTGTATGCGTTTCAAAGTTTTTTGAAGGGTCGGTCCCGAAAGCATTTGGGATTAAAAACAATTTTTTAATGGGGGAAGAAAGTAACCTCTTTTGCAATTTTTGGTTTGTGCAGTCGCTTGTACGAATTGAAAATGTGCTTTCCTTGGCGTTGGCTATTTCTTTTTTCCTTTATTTAATTGTTTGATTTTTTTTCCTTCGGGTAAATAATTGTCTTTTGAAACTACTTTTTCACCGGTCTTTATTTCTAACGCTTTTCTTGCGTCACCCGCAATTCGTCCACCTTGTTTGGCTGCAACTTTGTTTTGAATAAATCCTTTTGGATTTTTTGTCTTAACAATTGCAGTTGTAGAAGCCTCACCAAGCATTGAAAAAATTAATTCAAGGTCGGTCATATGGTCTCTCAGGTTTTGGCTTTTTAGTCCTTTTACTTTTTTATATTCGGAAGGTGTCAAGCCGAAAGTTGCTTTGGAAATCTCTGCGGTTAAAATTGCGTATTCTTTTTGCTCTTTTACTCCT
>JAYSVQ010000512.1:0-9877 GCA_043718485.1 Bacteroidota bacterium | reverse complement strand
ATCTGCAACCACTGCCGTCCATACATTAAAGGTATAACTCGCAATTCCGGATAAATTTGCTGTTGTCGCAAAAGTAAAGGGAATGCTGTCTCCGGGCGGGATAGGTCCGGGAACTACCTGACATACGTTTGCCAATGCATTTATTTTATAGCAAACGTTAAAATTACTTAAGGTGTCGGTGCCTCTGTTTCGAATGCGCACAGTAACCAATTCAGCTGCAGATAAGCCGCAAGCGGTTACCGGTGAAATCATTCTGGTAACCCCCCCATCTTTGGGTGGGAGGGGATTGACTGTAACACGATATTCATGCACTTCACCATACAACATGAGTGCCCCGCAATGCTCGCTTTGAGATAAAGGAAAACCATATTTACTCATCACCCGCATACGCGTTATGCCGGTTGCCGCATTTAATGGAATGGTAATATTGAAAGCAACATTTGTGTTGGCTGGCGCCAAACCTAAATTGTAATATTCACCCGGATCTGAATAATCTAAATCTGCATTCCAATCTATAAAAGCCCCAATATATTGGTCCTCTGCACCCGGCTTTACCGTAAGGGTATACCAAACCCCGGGGGTTACATTTGTGCCAATGGTTGCAGAGTAATTAATGTAATTACTTGGTGCAACCCCAGAGCAGCCTGTACCCGTGTGATTAATCGTATTGAATTTCACATCGGCAATTAAATCACCACTTGAACAGGCATAGTAATAATACGGCAGACAATACTGCGCCGACAAGTTTCCAAAAAGCAACCAAGAGGAGGCAAGAATAAGGAGAATTCTAAATCCTTTGTTTTTCATAAATTTCCCAACCATTAAAAATTAAAAACCTTTGCCGGGACCCACCGGCGCCAATTTTTAATGAAAGCAGTATATTAAATAATAATTCAATTCAATTTTTCTTGTTCGTCTAAAAATTCAAATGCACGTCGCAAATGGGGAATGACAATGCTGCCACCTACTACTAAGCCAATTTCCATCGTTTCAACCAATTCTTTTGGCTTGGCACCTGCATTCAAACTTTCAACAATATGGTATTTCACGCAATCATCACACCTCAAAACCAGTGAGGCAACCAATCCCAACAACTCTTTTGTTTTCACATCTAAAACCCCGGCGGCGTACGCCTGTGTATCCAAATTAAAAAACCGCTTCAGCACTAAAGAGTCCTCAGAAAGAATCCGTTGATTCATCCTTTGCCTGTAATCCGAAAATTGTTGGCTGAGCTCTCCCATTGTTAGTGAATAATCACGTTCGTTCTACTGAGCCTTGAATTCATCTCCAACTCAAGCATATAAATTCCCTTGCTAATTGCAGGAATTTCTATCTCGACTGCTTCAATTTCCTTTGTGCATTGACCTGTCGATTCCCAAACTTTTATCCCTTGTAAATTAAATAAGGCAAGAGAAAAGGACTCACCCATTTTGCCTGAAAATTCAATGTTGAAATCTCCAAGATTCGGGTTTGGCCAAACCGAAATAGGGGTATTATGCAAGCCTGCTTCTATTCCCACGACAACCACATTTATGATGCGTGCCATCGTATCGCTTCCACAGTCATTTGTGGCGATTAAACTAACCGTATAGTTTCCTGAGGCGGTATAGGTATGTTGAGGACTGGTTTGAGTAGAATTTTGAGTGTCTCCAAAATTCCAAAAATAAGTGGTAGCAAAGGTAGAAGTATTGGTGTAGGTTACAACGGCACCCAACGCAGATGAATTAAAACTTGCGATTGGTTTCGGGTCAATAAAAACCTTCACCGAATCGACATCATTTGAACCACATGCATCTACCATGCTTATGCGGTAAAAAGTATATGCTGTAGGTGAAACGGTAACTGAAAGGGTCGTATCCGGAATGGGGTTCCATTGAAAAGAAACCGGCAATGCATTAGCAGTATAGGTGGGTGTTAGTGTGATGGAGGCGCCTTCACAAATCGTAGTATCAGGGGGCGCCGAAAGCGTTGGCATTGCAAACAAATCAATATAAACAGAATCTGAATCACTGCTTGAACAACCATCGCTTACCAGCAAGGAAACCCAAAGTGGGGCCACTGGCAGCACAACTTCATTCACATAATTTCCACCCGAAGACCAGGAATAAATAAAATTGCCATCTCCGCCAGAAATATTTGAAAGCAAATAAACCGCCGTTCCAGGACAGATAGTCGTGTCATTATTTGTGGTAGCAGAAACAGGCAAAGCAACCGGAATGAAAATTGAATCTGTATGAGGTGGAGAACCACATGCATCTTGAACGGTTAAATAAAGGGTTGTGTCTGCGGTCATAGTTAAAAACAGCGAATCATTTTGTACGCTACCCGGGTTCCAAGTAAACGTATAGTTTCGATCCCCACCAAGTGCAAAAGCAAAAATTGTATCGGTTCCATTCAAACAAATTCCGGGGGGGCCAGACGGATTTGCATTCAAAGAATCTGCAACCTGAATTAATGTGTCTGCAACTGTGAAACAGCCCGTAACCGTATCGGTTACAGTCAGATAATAACGGGTATCAATTACCGGTGTTGCAATCGGGTTTGAGTTAGACGCTGAAAAACCAATGGGTAATGATGACCATGAATACGAAACCGGATTAATATCATTAAAGGTTATCGACCAATCTATAATTGAGCCCACATTTCCGGCTAAAGCATCAATTACGCGTAAACCCCAAACGCCATTGGGGTTGGTTCCATTGAAACTTGACAATGTTCCCGGACCCTGTGGAAACCAAAATCCGGCATATGGGGCATTGCCCCAATAAATATTTGTAGGAGATAGGGATGAAAAACAGGTAGAATAATAATTGGCCACATTCCCCCCAAGATTTGCAAATAGGCGAATGCTATCCCCCGCCGGCGAGATTAGATAGGCCGAAATATCTCCATCTCGTGGATGGGTAATATTCAAACACACATAGGCAATCGTACTATCATTAATAACCGTGTCATTTAGACTAGAAACAACAATAGTTGATAGGCCTCCGGATGCGTTATTATCTGGAATTGGAACCAGGGTTGAGTCAGCAAAATAAACCGTTCGGGTAAACGCTTGGCTTATTGTTGAGTTAAGCGTTACTGTATCATCGATACAAATAAGTGTGTCGGAAGATTGAAGGCTTACATTTGGTACCGGGTTTACAATAATGTTTATCGAATCAAAATTAATACAAACCGTATCTCTTGCATCAACGGCGATGTAACCCGTCGTCTGGGGCACTACCTGAATTGTATCTCCTGTGGTCTGCAAAAGGCCGCTACCTGTCCAATTATATTGATACGCTGCATTTAAACTGCTTGCGATAAAGGTAATCGTGTCGTGTCTGCAGATTGTAGTATCACTCGAAACAAGGGTAATGAGGGGAGCCGGATTAACAACAGCATTAACGGGTGCCCTTGGGCCCGAACAGCCTCCATTAAAACTTTCAACCCAAAAAATGGTAGTATTAGATGCAACCAAAGTAAATGTCGGCCCGACATTAATTACCGTTTGACCGGTTTGGCTATTGTACCATCGCATAGTGGGTGCACCTAAAGCTTCAAGATGCAGCGTATCGAACCCACAAATAGTATCACTTATGGTGGTAGGCATTAATGGCACAGGTTGCACATCAACCACAACAGTATCTGTTTGGGTGCAAGTTCCGTCCAACACATTAAATACATATTGTGTAGGGCCGGTTGGGTTAACCCTAATTGTAGATTGGGTAATGGCGCCGGGAGACCAGTAAAAAGCGATAGATGTATTAAAAGGCACGCCTGAATTATGGCTTCCCATGCTTTGAACCGGGCTTGCGGCTGAAACAACCCACCCTGTGGGTGTGTTGCTATCCGGCCCATTTCTCGAAACGCCTGCGGCGCCAGAAGCTGGGCCCATATTGCCTGACCAATCTGAAGCTAATACGCCTGTAGTGCCTGCAATAAATGTGTATCCATTGATTCCGACTGCATCCACAATTCTACCATTGGGAGCCTTAAGCCAAACACCGGTGGCTTCCCCGGACTGAAGATCATTTGAAAATCCACCCGTGTTGAAATACAAATTGGCAGGATCGTCTATTCCAGACCCAATGTGAATAATCAAAATTCCGCTATCGGGAACAACCGTTGGGCTTGAGAAGGTAATACTGGCAGTGGCACCGCCGCCAACCTTTAAAGTATAGCCTGCTAAATCAACAGGTACATTTCCTAAATTGGTAATCTCAATAAGGTCGGCGCCGCCTGCATAAGCCGGATAAGAAGGCGTTGCGCCAAGTCCGGTTCGGTCCATCGTAACTTCAGTAATTTTTGGCGTGCCATCAAATTGAGTGGAACCTGAAAGCGTTGCAGTATCACCTGGACAAATTATCACATCAGGCCCTGCTGAGGCAGAAAGGTATTCATCCTGATAGCCAAAGAGGTTGCTTAAACTTTGATTTGCATTGGCACTACCATCGATAGCCACGATATAATAAGTCACGTAACCACCCGGTTGAGGTGGAATTACCCCTGCCCAAAATGTACCCAAATCTACCATGCCTAAATCAGTCTGGGCGACACCATTTAGGCTCCAACGGATTACCGCAGTATCTACCCCTGATGAATCTGTAATTACTGCCTGGACTTGATGAGCAGCAGCGGTACACAAACCTGCTGCAGGCAAAATATACAATGAATCAACCAAGGGTCCCCATATATCAGGAGCTTGAGCTGCTATTTCATCCATGCCAATATCCGGAGCCACACCTGGCGGATTATGCGAATAACTCGGATGCCCAAATCGAGGTTCATTATCGTAATCAAGTGTATGGTTCGGCAAATAAAGACCACCTGATTCAACAATTACCGGAACAATCGAAGTGTTGATGTGAAGGTTGGTTGCACTTATAAAAGGTGCAACCTGATTAGTGGAGGGAACAGATGAACTATCTTGTTGGGTGTAACCCTTCCAGGCGGCAAGATTTTGGTGATTAAAGCCCAAATTCGAGCCTATAAAATATTGAGAATTTGCGGTATTTGCAGGTGGAACAAAATAGGCGTTGTGGTCAATGATAGAGCCTAAAAATGAATACCCATTGGGAACAAACACAGTATAAAAACGGGAGTTGGCAAAACTGCCGGTCATTTGATTCGAGAAAATATTGTTCTGAATATCAAGTCCAGATAATGGGCTTACCGAAATACACAGTGCTGAGGTCATGCCCGGATTTGAACCCGTAAGCGGAACCGCACCTGTCATGTGCACAGAATTGTGATACAATTTATGCCCGCTTCCTCCTGTCAATTTTATGCCAAATGAGTTAAATGCAGTTGAAGAAATACTGTTGCTTCCTCCTCTGATGTTATAGATTTGACTGTTTACAATTGTATTACCTGTGCCATTCATTGAAATTCCGTATGCACCATAATAGGAGGTATTTGTATTTAACAGGTCGTGAATATGATTTCTGGAAAGCGTGGTGGTTGAAACATTGGCTCCAACCTCTATACCTGTTACATGATAGGCACTGGATTGGTTAATATTATAAATTTCATTTTCAGAAATTAAACTATTGTTTAGGTATTGAATGTTGATACCTCTATACACAACATAATGGGTAGATAATGCAGACCCGATTACATTTTTTGAAATAGTAACATTACTTCCTTGCCCCGTATTATTGCAATGGTAATAGATACCTGTGCCACATCGCGAAATTTGATTATTGGAAATAAGGGTACTGTCATTATCAGCTCCGGCGCCTGTTGGGGTTATGGATGAACCGGCAACATAAATTCCAAAGGTTGAGTTTCCGCTTGCTGTGCCACCAATAATATTTAGGTTTTTAATTGTATCCCGGCTGCAACCCATTTGCCAGCCAGCACTTTTCAACCAAATCGCACCTGTGTTGGTTGAATTAGAAATGTTAGAAATGGTGAGCGCGCGAGTTCCGTTTGTGCCGTTGTTAATCGTTCCATTCATGATAACATTTCTGGCTCGATTAATTTGAATTACAGATTGGCCCGGCGCGGGTGAACCGCTTACCGTCCAGTTTCCATTGGTCGTAATCGTAACTCGTGTGTAATCTGTTAATGAAGCATACCCACTAAATTGAAGAATAGCCCCAAAGGGCCCTTCAGAAGTGTTATTCACCACTGTTACTGTAATTACACCTTTGTGAATCGCCGAATTAATAGCCGTAAAAGCATCCGATAGGTTTGCATACGTGGCCGAGCCAGTACCTAAGGTTGCAGTTACATTTACATTCTGTGAAAAAAGTTGAAAAGCAGTGAAGCTGAGAAAAAACAGCAATAAGCTGTGACGAGCCATTTTCATTATCCTGGTTGATTTAAGAGAAAGCCCCAGCCCTACGCCATTCTTGCGTACCGCAATAACAATTTAGACTGAAGCTTTCCAACCCTAAATTTTCCAAAAAAAACGGAATAAAAAAAGCGTAAAAGCACCTATTTTTCAATTTATTCAAGTGCTTTGACTTTCAATTTGTTAGGAAAACCGTTCAAGTTCTGTTAAGGCTTCTAAATAGCCTCCATTTAAGATAGGGAAACGACACCAGGTTTTGGGGTCAAGGTTTTCATCATCAAGGTGAAAGGAGGGGGCATAACGCTCTCTTTTCCATTGATTTCTAGCCCAAAGGGTAAAGAATTTCCGAATCCAGGCTTTCAAAATTTCATCTTCTGCTATCCCCCTAAGGGTAAGAAAAACCTCTACGGGGGACTTATAATCCAGAATGGCGCACTTTTCAATTTGATTTAGTACCGAATAGGGCATTAAATCATCCTCATCGCTTTGGTGGTAGGTTCCCGGCCTTAATTCGGCTGTGGGTTTTAACGCGTTTACCCTGTCTAAACCTCTGATTTTCAGCTCTTTTTCTGCCCATTGAAGCCAGCTCAGTAAAAAAGTCTTATCAATTCCACCCAAAGGCATCAAACCGCCAGCGGTGTCCCCATCCATTGTGGCATACCCTACAGCAGATTCGCTTCGGTTGCTGGTTGTAATCAAGAGGGCTTGCTGCAAATTGGCAATCATCCATACCCCTGGGGCACGCATCCGTGCCTGCACATTTTGAAGCACTATGTCATCGGTTTCCCAAGATAATTCACGGCCACTTACATGTTCGGCCAAGGCTTTATACATTCCAAAAAAGGGCTGAACATTCCAATAATGAAACTCTGAACCTAAATCTTCAGCTAAACCTTTTGCACTCATAAAAGTAGCCTCAGAACTGTTTTCAGTTCCTTGGTAAATGCAGGTTAAATATTGACTTAAGGTTGGTTTTCCCTCCCAACGAATGTGACTTGTTTTTTGAATGAAACCCTCCTCACCTAATTGCGCTAATGCAAGTGAGAAAGAAGCTGCACATAATACCGAACAAGCACTTGAGTCTGCGCCCCCCGAAAGTGAGACTACAAATCCGCGGCTTTTGCTTTTGCGCATATAATCAAATAAGCCCAACGAAACCGCGGCATAGAATTCCTGCTCTTTGTTCAGATTTTCTTTTTCAATATTGATCTGAATATCGAGTCTATGGTTTGTTGTTAAAACACCATTCAATAAGACTAAATTCTGCGGAGGCACCGGACTAAAATTAAAAGACTTTTTCTTTTGCCTTCGAATGGCTTCTATATCGATCAGGCAGTGAACGACTTGAACATCGGTAAAAGAAAATCTTCGGTTTTTTGCCAAAAGATTCCCTCCTTGAGAAATCAATATTTCTCCATCATAAATTACCCTGCCGGCCTCATTCCCCAACAAGTTACTATACACATATGCACATGAAAACGCCCTTGATGTTTCCGTTACCAACAACTCTCTCACTTTAGATTTACCAAACGCAAAATGCGAAGCACTCGGATTGAGAATAACATCTACATTTCCTAAATAGTGATCTTGCGCAGGCCGTACTCCGTTCCATGCATCTTCACAAATTTCAAATCCAAACCGCACACCATCGATTTCGAAAATAATATCCCCCAAAGGAATACGATTTCCATCCAATACAAAATGCGCTACTTGATCTTTCGGCCATTTTTTAAACCACCGCGGTTCATAATGAATGCCATCTCCTGCTAAATCTTGCTTTGCGACAAAACCGACAATTTTTGTATTATGAATGATGGCTGTGGCATTGTACAAGCAGTTTTCATATGAAATCGGCAAACCCACTGAAACCGTAATGTCATCACATTTCTTTGCGAGAGACACTAAAGATTGAATGGAATTCTCTAAAATATAGTTGCTGAAATAGGTGTCTTCACAACCATATCCGCAAATCGACAATTCAGGCAAACAAAGCAAATCCACTTTTTTAGCCTTTGCTTCAGAAACTGCTTCCAACAAATGGTCGAGGTTCCCCTTCCAATCGAGCGGGGTTTGGTTAACTGAAGCTCCGGCTACACAAATAAACTTCATAAAAGCAAAGTATGAGAATTTGTTTTATAGAATTGTTGTATCTGAATTTTCTAATTTGCGCTCAGGATTACGAAGGGGAATCTTTAAAATCTCGTGCACATTTGCCCTGATGTTTGAAGAAATCGTGTCTGTCGGCAAATCGTTTTCGTCTGTTCCAAAAGGGTCCTCAATTTCCTCTGCAATCATTTCAATGCCTAATAAAATATAGGTAATAAACATGACCGCAGGTACCGACCAATAATGAAAATCTTCTTTTAATCCGAAAGGAAGTGTTAAGAGGTACACGAAAATAAACTTTTTAATGTACATAGAATACGAAATGGGAATCGGCGTGTTTTTAATGCGCTCACACGCACCCAACACGTCAACCATTGCAGTAAGGTCAGTAGCCATTGTTAAATATTGCTCCCCGTTTATTTTATTTTTGGCAAGCATGTTGCTCACCCTTTTATGTGCGAGCACCATAATTCGGTTTGGAATATGGGGTGAGCCTTCAAATGTCAATTCAGGGTACACTTCGCCCTCTATATCATCTGGATTAACTTTTCCTCGTAAGTGGCTGCGCAAAGAAAAGGCAAAATCACTAATTATTCGCGCAAAGAATAAACGGTCATGCTGGTCTTCCTGACCGGTAACCGAATTCACCTTCATGGCCAGGGTTCGTGAAATATTTACCAAGCTGCCCCAAAGTTTTCGACCTTCCCACCAACGGTCATAGGCAGTGTTGGTTCTAAAAACTAAAATCAAACCCAATACGATACCTAACAGAGAGTGAATTCCAATTCTTAACACCCAGGTAACCGGGTAATAGGTATTGAAAATGAAAACCACACAAAAAGTAAATATTCCCATTATCAGTACATTCGGCGCCATGTGACGCATTATGTACCCGCCGTGTGAGCGAAACAGAAGGGTAAACCAATTCTTGGGATTATAGAGTATCATGCTAATTCCAAATAAACTTATTGCAGCCAAAAGTAATCAGAATTTGATGATGCCCCCCACCCCAAATCTTTTAAGGGCTAATAATAAATAAAAAAACGAGCCTTACGGGGCCCGTTTCTTACTCTTATCCTCCTCTACCCTAATCCCATTGGCTGTCGTCTTCCAACAGTTCGTCTAATAATCCGCTCTCGCTTGATTGAAATTCCATGCTCTCTACCATGCGACTGATATATTCAATATCATACAACGAATCATAATAATCTTTTCGCGTGCGTTTGCGACTTACTTTTCCCGCATTCTCCATTTTACTCAATTGCTTCATTCCTTTCTTCTTCATTTTCTCCTCCGATATCTGCTTATTGTTACACCAAATTGCAACCTGAAAGCCCCTTTTAAAAACCAGTTTGTGCGCATTTTCACAATAAGGGGATTTCAAGGAGATGGAATACGCACTATCGCTTAGGGAAATCCGGCACACACACCTTGCAATTTGACTTCTTTTTTATGCTTGGCTTTCCTTTATAATTTCGCAACATCCTC
>JAYSVQ010000511.1:0-9915 GCA_043718485.1 Bacteroidota bacterium | reverse complement strand
GAAATTTCTTGTTGCGTTAGAATGGCTTTGGCAATTAAGGAGGTTTTTGCCTGAAAGTGATACACGACATTAATTTCGCTCATTATGATTCGATATTTTGCAGGGTCCACTTTTGTTAGTAATAAGATGCCCGTTGCGAATTCAGAAATGGTTGCAATTCCGCAGGCATGAATCCCTCGAATATGGTTGAAATTTTTTCGGGAATAAGGCGCATATGTTTCGACATAATCTTCTCCTACTTTATGAATCTTAAACTTGTGCCTTTTGTTAAAGGGAATAACCAGCCATAGTACCCAATTAAGTTTGGTTAGCGCAAAGCCCCCTTTTTTAGCGGCTTCAAACATTTTGGCTAGTTTTTGTGCTTGTTTCATAAGGCAGTTGAGTTTGAATTTTTAACCTGCGGAAGGTTTTGAAGGGCAAATTTATATTCAGAAACCATGTTCTGAATGATTTCATTACAAGGGCTAATTTCGTGAATTAAACCAACGGTTTGGCCGGCACACCAAACGGTTTTATAGGTGGCTTTAAAGGCAGCATTTTCGAAAACTTTCATTCCACGAACTTGGGTAAAGGTCTTAAAAATCTTTTTCGTTTGTGGATTTCGATTGAGCCATCGTTCTAAAAAGTTTTGTCGGGTTCCCATTTTTTTTACGAATGGAGTTGCGATAACGGTGCATGGCGTTCCTGAAATTCTATCTGTCATCACGATATCTTCCATTCCATAGTCGAGGATTGCCTTTTTGTAGTCTGGGCTTACACTTGCTTCAGTGGATGCAATAAAGCGAGATACAACCGAAGCTCCATCTGCATTTAGTGCAAGTAGAGAGGCAAGTCCGGCTCCGGTTGCAACCCCGCCTGCGCCTACGATTAATGTTTCGGGAAAAGCCTCTCTCAATTTGGGTATGAAAACTTGTAGAGCCAAATTTCCTGCATGCCCACCTGCTCCCTGACCCACAGCGATGAGGCCATCGCAGCCTTGAGCCATGACTTTTTCTGCATGTTTCATTGAGGTTACATCACAAAAAACTTTTCCTCCGTAACTCTTTGCTGCCTGGATTACTTCTTTTGGGTTGCCAAGTGAGGTGATGAAAAAAGGAACCTGATTATCAGCGCAAAGGGTAAGATGCCTTTCAAAGTATATATTCGTTTTTTGTACGATTAAATTTACACCAAACGAGCCTTGGTTCCCGGGAGTCGCCATTTTTGCTTTACATGCCTTTATTACTTCCTCTAGTTTTTCTTTTTCTCGGTAGTTTAAGGTTGGAAATGTTCCCATGATTCCATTTTCCATAGCTGCCAACATCATTTCCAGATTTGAAACAAGGAACATCGGTGCCATGATAATCGGATAATTTATTCCAAGAGCCTGCGTAAGCCGGTTTGGGATTGTGTTTGCCAACATGGCTCAAAGGTAATTAAAACAAGAACCTGGCAACTGAAATGTTCAAATTAGCTCGATTTGGGGCTAAATTTCTTATTATTAGCCTCGGAAAAAAAATCTTGGATTCTTGAAATAGAATTGTATTTTTAACATGTTTAATGAAAAGTCAATTAACTCTTCTCCTTTGCCTTTGTTTTTCAAGCCTTGCTTCTGGGCAAGCCTGTATGCTTTTTCCAGTTTCCCTTCAAGAAAAAGTAAACCATTCTGCTTTAATTGTTGAAGGAAAAATAATCGGATTATCCCCTTCCTGGAATGCTTCTCAAACTATGATTTATACCGCAGTTGACATTGAGGTGTATTGCGTAAAAAAGGGAAGTACAAATTCAACCCAAATCAGAATTTATGTTGAAGGAGGGCAGGTTGGGTCAAGTTCAGTTGAGGTGCATCCTTCGCCAAAGGTAGAAATCGGTCAAATAGGAATGTTCTTTTTAAACCCGATTGTAAATCCGGTAATGACAATGAGCCCCATTGTGTATGGATTTCCAGCCGGTCCCCAGAGTGTTTATGAATATATTCAAAGTTCAAACGCTGTAGATTGCCCATTTGACAACCATTTTAATATTCAGAATTTTGGAACGCTGGTAAGTTTATTCACTGCACAGAATCAAGTCATTCAAACAGGCTTAATAAATAATTCGCCTGGAGGTAGTTTATTTTTGCCCCCTCCCATGATTTCTTCCTTTTCACCAACTAACCTTTCTGCAGGAACGAGCAGCATCCTCACCATAAACGGAAATTCGTTTGGAGCTGCAACCGGTACAATAAGTTTCCCAAGCGCAAACGCAGGTGGGGGATGGGTGAATGCGCTGCCTAGCCAAATCGTTTCGTGGACAAATACTCAAATTCAAGTTAGGGTTCCTTCTGCTGCTGGCACAGGCCAATTTCGGGTTACAGATGCAGGAGGATTGTCAGGATTGAGTGGTACCGCTTTGTTTATACCCTTCAACCACTTGAATTCAATAGCAGGGGGAATAGCAAATATGCAACGCCATCCTGCTACAAATGGAGCAGGGGGAACGGCGTGGAGGTATTCGACAGCATTTTCAACAAACTTGCCTGCAGTAGCGGCATTTGAACGGGCCTTAGAAACATGGAGATGTGCGACATTTATTAATTGGCCGATTGGGCCTGCTACATCGATTACAAATCAGGCGCTAGATGGAGTGAACGTAGTAAATTTTGGAAACCTGCCCATTGGCGTATTAGGGGTATGTTATTCCTATCCGGGTGCATGTTCGCCTTTGGGCGGGGGAAGTCCAGAATATACAAGTGCAGAACAAGATGTAATATTTGCTTCGAGTTTGCCGGCTGGAACTACATGGGGAATGGGACCTGCGCTTCCGACATCAACCCAGTTTGATTTAGAAACAGTAGCCCTCCACGAACTTGGTCATGCACATTTATTGGGTCATGTAATCAATACGGCTGCTCCCATGCATGCTTCTGTTGCTCCTGCTGTTTCAAACAGAGCATTATTACCCGTTTCAGAAATAGTCGGAGGGAATTGGGTGATGGCAAGAAGCAGTGTTTTCGCAGGATGTGGAATGCCACAAATGACATTATTGACATCTTTGAATTGCGCAGTGAATTCACCTGTTGCTGCATTTGGTGCAAGTCCACTTTTTGTTTGTACAGGTGCGGCAGTAACTTTTACAGATCAAAGTACGGGCAACCCAACAAGTTGGAATTGGAGTTTTCCCGGGGGAACGCCTGCAACTTCAATCCTGGCCAATCCAACCATTACATATAACACGCCAGGTGTTTATTCAGTTAGTCTAACTGTAAACAATGCAGCTGGCGCAGGTAGCACAACACAAAACAACTTAATCACAGTTGGTCCACCGTCGGCAATCATAAACGGTACATCTACCATTTATGCAGGAAACTCAGCAAATCTAAGATTCGATTTCACGGGTACTCAACCTTGGAGTGTTACTTATACAGACGGAGTTACTCCAGTTGTGCTCACCGGCATAACTGCCAATCCCCATTACGTAATGGTAAGTCCGGCTTCGACCACGAATTATACAATTGTGAGTTTCAGTGATGCACAATGCGCAGGAATTGCAAATGGAAATGCGCTCGTTACGGTTTTACCCATGCCAGCATTATTGCCCGGATTAGGCCTTCCCGTTTGGCCTTTGTCAAACATTGGGACTACAAATTTTTCAACTTATGATTGGACTAGCCCAACTAGCCAAGTAGGTTCAATACCATTTAATATGACAAGTCAATTGGCTCAGGAAGGAGTTGCCATGAATCAATGCGGAGAGGTTGAATTTTACTTAATTCACACAGGCGCAAATGCGAGTAATAATTTATTTCCGGTAAGTACAAATGGAACCCTTTTATCCAATCAGGGGATGAACTCAGGTTGGATTTCTGATGAAATTCAAGTTATTCAGGTTCCAGGATTTTCAACCGAATGGTTTATTGTATATAGCCTTTACTTAAGTAACTTTTATTTGCCGTCAAGGGTTTTATTTTCTAGGGTAAGATATGATTGCGGAAACTTTCAATATTTGGTAAAAGATTCCGTCCTTCAGACATCAGGATTAATCCAAACATATAGCTTAGGAAAGGCCCTTGCAAGAAACGTTCCGACAAACCCGAATTATTTTTATTTGTATTTAGGAAGAAAAGTACAAGGTCCAAATCTGGTCTCCCTTGACCGTTTCTTAGTAAGTGAAACCGGAATTACATGGAATGGAAATACTGGAAACGTAATAGCTTATAATTGGCCTGCTTCAGGTGGGTATGGTGAAATTGAAGTAACAAATGATGGTAATAGAATTTCTTTAATAGTTGCAAATGAAACTTCCGGAAATATTGATTTGGTGTTTTGGGATGCCAATTTATTTTCAAATACACCCGGGGCATTTGAGACCATTCAACTCAATAATTTAATTCTTCAGCCGGATGGCTTATTGGTTCTTACACCGGGAAGTATTTCTTCAATAGCCACATCCAACCCTCAATTACAATTCCTCCAAAACTTTGACAGAAAAAATTATTGGGGTGAATTTAGCGCTTCTGGGAGGTACTTTTATTTAGGCACAGGAGGCCATGCAATAAATAGTCAAACACATTTATCGTATCTTGCTCAAATAGATTTGTTTTCTCCTCTTCCTCATGATGTAAGATTACAAATTCAATCTCCATCATATGGAATTTTTAACTCTATAACAGGGGCAGGGTGTAGTTATACCAGTGCTGGTTCACCCTGTTGGATGGATTTTCGTAGGATAATAATGATGGAAAAAAGTTTTGATGGAAGAATATATTTTACAAAAAACCATTGCGATACCATGTTTGTTATTCCAAATCCAGACCAACCTATGCCTCAGATGCTGGTTCCGGGTGAGGTGAACCTTTCAATTGCTGGAATTCCGAATATACCTTTTCCAAACATAATATTAAGTCCCCCAGACCAAATTGATGGGTATTCCTATGCGAGCTCAAGGTATAATACAGTTGATTTATCCGTTTCAGTATTGGGATGTCAGGGTTGTGCAGCAAATTCTATTTCTCCATTTTCGGTTAACTTATTTACATCAAGTGGAATCCATTATCGATGCCTATCCATAGCAAATTGCCCAGACACAAGTCGGGTTTGTATTAGTATCGATTCGGTCTATTACTTAGAGTATAATGGAATTCGAATTGATTCTGCAATTGTAAACGGGGTTGTATCCCGAAACCTCTTCGAATTCATCATTAATTACACCCCGTTCGTTCATATCGATCCCGTACCCACGAGATGTGATACGGTAAGTGCATTAACCCTAATCGGCTTTCCAGCTGGAGGCACTTTTTCCGGGACTGGCGTAACCGGAAATCAATTCAGTCCCGCCATTGCCGGGGCTGGGCAACATTGGATTTATTACCAATATACAGACACCGTTTCATTGTGTTCTGCACGTGATAGCGTGCTGGCTACAGTCTTAAATCAATGCTGTTTCATCGGCCCAATAAACTTAGTCCTTAGCATTGATTCTGTTAGATGCTTTTCAGGAAATGATGGCGCCATACAAGTAGCTGCTACCGGTGGTGTATCCCCTCCCTATCAATATTCATTAGATGGAATTACCTATAACGCTTCAGGAATCTTTCCCAACCTTTATGCAGGTACCTATACTTTGCATTTGCGAAATAGCATAATAGGGTGCGACACAACCATCAGTGTTAGTATTTATCAACCCACTCCAATTGCAATGAATCCGACACTTACCCATGTGGCATGTAATGTCTTTAATAATGGTTCCATTCAGTTGAGCCCTGCAGGTGGCACCGGCACAATTTTGGTTTCGTTTAATGGAGGTTCATTTGGATCTGCATACACCTTCTCAGGGCTTTCAGCAGGTTCATATAACTTGGTTGCTCAAGATTCTCTGGGTTGCCAGATAAGTCAAACCGTAATTCTCCAGCAATTGGTGTTGCAAGGGCTTATTGACAGTGTATTTCATGTGAGTTGCAATTCTTTAGCCAATGGAAGGGCCTATTTTAATGCAAGCGGAGGAACCCCAATTTACCAATATTCCATAAACGGAGGCTCCTTTCAAGCGTCTGGTACATTCAACTTATTGAGTCCCGGTCCTTATCAAGTAATTGTGACCGACCAAAACTTGTGTAGAGATACAGTCCAGGTTTCAATTATAGAGCCAGCTATACTTAATTTGGCATTGCAAACCATTACAGATGTATTGTGTTTTGGTTATGCAAATGGAACCGTAACTCTTGCTGCATCCGGTGGAACAACTCCGTATCTTTTTTCTGTAAACGGATCCGCTCCCGTCAGTAACCCCACCATTAATGGCCTCTCAGCCGGTAATCATACGGTCCAATTAACAGATGCAAATGGATGTATTGCAAACATTTTCTTCACCATCAATAGCCCGCCCGAACTTATTTTGATTCTGAATGATATGTCCCCTTCAACCTGTCCGGGTAAGGCCGATGGTAGCCTGAGTTACACCGCTTCAGGAGGAGTAGGGGGATATACATTCTCCATCAATGGAGGCCCAGCCCAAAACAATGGCATTTTCACTTCATTGGTATTCGGTTCCTATACGATAACCTTGCGGGATTCAAACTTGTGTGAGGTAAGCGCGCAAGCCAATGTAGATCAGCTTCCGGCTCCAATCGCAACAATAGATGTTTCTCGCGACCCATGCCTATTCCCCTTCGACGTTTCCTTTTCGGCACAAAACGCAAACGCACTTACCTCCTCCTGGTCTTTTGGAGATGGAGCTACCGCAAGTGGCCCAACCGCAACGCACTCATTTCTCAGTCAGGGAAATTATATTGTAACCTTAACAGTTACAGATTCATTGAATTGCACCGATACAGCAATGCAGAGCTTGGCACTCTTTGCCTTGCCCACTGCAGATTTTTCATCGAATCCGCTATTCCCAATTTCAATCGCAATCAGAGACGCAGAATTTGATTTTCAAAATCAATCCCAAAATGCTACACGATACCTGTGGTCATTTGGGGATGGTGCAACATCACAAGCCATTCACCCCCACCACATGTTTGAAACGAAGGGTAAGTATTGTATAAAATTAAATGCTTATAATATAAATGAATGTGCGGACAGTATTGAAAAATGCGGAATCGAAATCTTTGGGGGGAATATCTTTTTCCCCAATGCTTTTTCACCTAATGGCGATGGACTCAACGACGTGTTTTATATCGTTTCCAACATGACCTTTAGTGATTTTAATTTCCAAATTTTCGATCGTTGGGGGAAATTAGTTTTTGAGGCCGATAGCCCTGAAAAAGGCTGGGACGGTACCTTTCAAGGGCAAACCCTGCCCGAAGGTGTATTCACCTACAAATTAAACGCCCAAACCATTACCGGAGATAAAATATCCCGTCCCGGAACGGTAATGCTCATTCGCTAAGCCGATTTTCCCCGAATGCTGCTAATCTCTCGTTGTAGATCCATCACAATACCACTTAATTTTTGCAGTGACATTCCATCTTCCGGAAAAACCGTTCCGATGTAGGCCTTTGCTGCCCAAATCTCAACCAGTTCTTCTCCATCAATTTCATATTCTTGAAAAGCAGGATTGTCAGAGTGCAGTTTGAGTTTTCCCTTTTTGCGGTCGGCATAAAACACCCGTTTAAAAACAACGCCCTCAGTCATGGTTAGCAACACATACAGTTGCCCTTCGCGCAGGCTGTGCAGGTTCTCGATATATTCACAAACCACCACTGTTCCCGAAGGCAGAGGCAGCATAGAATCTCCCGAAATTTCAAACGCCCGGTAATTGCCTCTCGGCAACATAGGCAGACTAAATCGGGGCAACTCCTCTATATATTCAGGGTCGGCATAGCCCGACATATACCCTGCCGCTGCCTTAACCGGTACAAATTCAATATTGCGTTTTCCCTCACCATCAACTGTAACGGTAAGCACCCGAACCGCATGGGCAGGCCTTTCGCCCTCATGCAAGGGAGCATTAAGCAAGGCATCAACAGTAATACTAAAAAAATTAGCAATATCGCTTAATGCAGAAAGTCGGGGTTCTGCCCGGCCTTCCTCATAAGCACCCAGAGAAGAACGTGTAATTCCCAGTTTTTCAGCTAGTTCCTCTTGTGTTAGCCCCTTGCCTTTTCGCAGATGTTTGAGATTGGTGTTGATAAAGCTCATAATTAAATTGCTAAAATTTTTATCAAAGCGCTTGACTTATGCCAGTAAAGTTAGCTACTTTTGTCATTATAATTGGCAAATAGCTAAAAATATTGGCAATTAAAAAAATGACTTATCCATGAAAACGATACACAATGTGGATTATAGCGGACAGCACCGACTTTCTGTTGAGTTTAGATGTTGGGGCTTTCCCCGGTTGGCCGACGGCCAACCGGGGCCGGGCTATGCATTCCAGCCCCACCCACACGCCTATCCGCCCGCGGGGCTTCCTTTACTATCCCTAAGCCCGCGACACCACCCACAGATCTACGCGACCCCTGCACAAAACCATGCCGATGCAGGCGCAGCCATTCAACCTTTATTCTAAACCACTTGCAACCAAAGCCATTTGTATATCGGCATGCTTCTCAATCCAGCCATACTACATCTCGACCTCGACAGTTTTTTTGTCTCTGTTGAGCGTTTGCGCAACCCAAAACTCGAGGGTATTCCCCTCATCATTGGTGGTGCAAGTGATCGAGGCGTTGTTGCCGCATGCAGTTACGAAGCCAGACGGTTTGGGGTGCATTCTGCAATGCCCATCCGTCTGGCGCGTAGGCTTTGTCCGCATGCCCTTTTTATCGGGGGCGACATGGAACTATACAGCCGTCATTCCACAATGGTCACCGATATGGTGCGTGACAAAGCACCGCTTTTTGAGAAAGCATCCATCGACGAATTTTACCTCGACCTCAACGGCATGGACAAGTTTATCGGCGTTTACCGTTGGGCATCTGAGTTGCGGCATTACATACAAAAAGAGTCGGGTCTGCCTATTTCTTTTGGCCTTTCGGCCAACAAAATGGTATCCAAAGTGGCGACAGGTGAAGCCAAGCCCGCAGGGCAATTACATGTCGAGCGTGGCATGGAACCCCTCTTTCTCGCACCCTTGCCCGTTTCACGCATTCCCATGGTGGGCGAGAAAACTGCCGGCATTTTACGCGAGTTGGGCGTGCACAAAATCGCCGCTTTGCGAGAGATTCCCCGCGAGATGCTCGAGCGCATTTTTGGCAAAGCCGGCCATGAACTGTGGCGACGTGCAAGAGGCATAGACGAGAGTCCCGTTGTGCCTTATGTCGAGCGAAAATCCATCTCAACCGAGACCACCTTAGAAGAAGACAGTATAGATGTATATCGCCTTCGCTCGACACTGCGTGCCATGGCAGAGCGACTCGCTTTTCAGTTGCGGGCAGAAGGCAGGCTTTGCGCCTGTCTGTCTGTGCGCGTGCGCTACTCCGATTTTACGACAGTGTCAAAACAGATTCGCATTTCCTGTACCGCTTCAGATCAGGTGCTTAGCCGAAAAGCCGTCGCCCTTTTCGATGCCCTGTACGACCGTCGCATTCGCTTGCGTCTGGTCGGTTTGCGCCTTTCAGAATTACTCACCGGCAGTTACCAAATCAGCTTGCTTGAAGATACACAAGAGCAGTTGCGCCTCTTTCAGGCAGTTGACAAAATGCGCCATCGGCACGGCGCTACTGTACTTATGCGTGCCAATGCAATGGACAGTTTTATTTAAATGATGTTTTTAATTTATATATATATCGTTTTGCATCCCCCTTGATTGAGGCCTTTCTTTTTGCAGACCTGCCACTCAACCAAGCCCTCTTTTTGTTGAATACCAAAACCAAAACCCATGCCAGCCAGAAAAAAGCAATCGAGCGAGGCACTACAATTTGCGCAGAGCGACCACTTCTTCATTACACTCTATGCCGTCGGCAGGGGGCCACATTTTGAAGAGCAACCCGCATTAAAACGCGTCGTTTCACGCTGTTGG